>JAGLJW010000059.1 GCA_023142215.1 Candidatus Parcubacteria bacterium | reverse complement strand
CCTGTTCCTCCTAAGCTGGTGTAATCTAAATTAGCACAATCTCCTCCAGCTGATGTATTTTCACAAATTGTTGAAATAAATTCAACTGGAACTTCATCTGCTCCGATATCAAATGCTCCTCCACGTAATGTTCCATCAATATCATAATTCAATGAGATCCTATCGCTTAAGCTCCAGGATGACAGTGCTGATGTTGTTGTACCTGCGTTTATTGCAGAAGTATCATCTGGATGAAGATGAAAATCGTTGTTTGTTGCGTCTAAGAATTTTACTGTTTTATAGCCATTAAATGTAGCATTAACATCATCAGCATCAGCTTGGGAAGTATCAGAAATATTATAATCGGAAGAAGCACCAAACGGACCAATAAAACCATTTGTACAATTTTGAGCAATATTACCTTTAGGACTATATCCATTAGAATTAAAACCACTAGAACAATTGTAAGCTGTATTATTATAAGCCCAACCTCTATATGTTACTGCATATCCGTTAGTAATTTCATAAACTATGTTATTCCATATTTTACCCCTAGCCTTAGAAGAGCTCATAGTGCTAATTCCATTCCCTTGTCCATTTCCAGTATAATCGCCTTGCAAAATACTATTTGAAATTCTAAAATCATTATTACTATCCCAAGTACTCCCAACTATCACAATATCAGTTGAAGTATATTCTGACTGCATTTTTATCTGCAAACCGTCTATTCTGGTATATTCCTCCCAAACCCTAATTGCCCGCTGACCATCTCCCGGCATACTCACTTCCATTCTATACTTTCCATCATCCCATTTCCCATTATGTCGTGCGCTATCCGTAGTATAAATCTTAATATAATTATATTCCCCAGTTGTCCAACCACTTATCGTAACTCTATTATTATCTGCACTTGTCCAAGCTCCATCAATCCTAGCTACAGCAATCGCAGGATTTCCGAGGTTTGTGATTGTTACATAATTTGTTCCATCAACTTGCAATTGTTCTCCATCTGTAAAATCACCGCTTATATTTTCTAATAATATTTGATTTGTCGTAGTTGAAACATGGACAACGTCAGCGGTAACACCTGAACTTGTGCCAATAACAGATGAAATATCTGAAACTGTTCCAACTAAACCAGAAATTGAAAAAACTCTAGTGCTGGTTGCTGTAAGATCGGTTTGCATTCCAGTTTCCCAAGATACAAGAGTAGAATAATTATCACCAATATCATCTTCCGTCACCATTCCAATAAATTCAATTGATGCTTCATCGGCTCCAATATCCCACTGAGTACGATAATCACCATCTATGTCATTCTGGAGCGAAGCGATAGAATCTCCTGGTGTACTAGTACCAGCGTCAATAGCTACTGTGTCGTCTGGAGCAAGATGGAAATCGTTATTGGCTAAATCTATAAATTTAACTGTTTTATATCCATCAAAAGTGGCGTTAGCATGATCCGCATCTGTTTGATCAACATCAGAAATATTGTAGTCGGAAGTA
Organism: Candidatus Parcubacteria bacterium; assembly: GCA_023142215.1. Lineage (GTDB taxonomy): Bacteria > Patescibacteriota > Patescibacteriia > Patescibacteriales > UBA12075 > JAGLJW01. Next base: position 11,994 of record JAGLJW010000059.1, on the reverse strand, counting down.
GGATCAAAATCGCCATTACTAAAACCGTCTGTACAATTTTGAACAATATTGTTTTTTGCATAAGCTGTGGTTCCATCTCGCAATATCCCATAATAACAATTTTGTATTGTGTTATTATAAATGTATGTATTCGTACCACTATGTAATCTAATTCCTCTAAATCCTATATCTGAATCGCTCACAAAATCATAAATTAAATTATTATAAATATAAACATTTGAAGGATTTACAGAAGTATTATTTATCCCATACCCCTCACCTGTGCCACTAAATATTCCTTTTATTATCATACTGTCAATATATATTTCTGCCCCGCCTACAGCCACTGTGTCAATTCTAACTCCATGTCTGTTATTAATTCCTGTTCCTGTAACCTGTATTTGAATACCTAATATTCTCACATAATTATCACGAATACTAATCATAGAAGTTGCAGAATCATTATTATGCGACCAATATTTTCCATCATCCCACACCCCATTATGCCTCTGACTAATCCCCACCTCACTCGTTAAAACAGGCGTGTAAATTTTAATATAATTCTGTGCTCCTGTTGTCCAATCATTTATAATAACCGCTGTCTCATCCACCGCGTCCGCATAACACGCAATATTCCACTGTTCATTATTAGTGACTAAATCCCTATTTCCTCCCGTATAAGAAATTCCTAAATCAGAAAGAGTTGTGTTTTCTGTTCCTGATTCGGCATTAGCTAAACTTGTGTAAGCACGATAAATTGCCCAAGTGTCATTTGCTGATAAGTCTGCTGGGCTTGTTCCTGTTGCTGTTTGAATAGTATAATTTTGATTATCTATTCTAGCTGATATAAAAGCGATAAAATCAGCGCTTGTTAGATTATTATCATCGCTTGAATCATAAAGAATCACATCTCCTACTCCAACATTATCTGCGATAACCGCACTAAATGTTGCTGTTCCGCTTGCGATTGTTATTGTTTCTGTATTTGAATTATCATCGTCTACTGCTGTTGTTTTGCTTGGTCCAACAGAACGATAAATCGCAGTCGCGGTTTCGTCTGCGCCGATATCCCAAATAATATTTGACGAGTGAAACTGTCTATCAATATCAGCAGAAAATGGTTTAGTCGAATCATTTAAAAGTGAAATTCCAACATCCGTTATTTCTGAAGCATACGTTGCACTTGAATCAATATGAAAATCAGTTGCACTAACAAAATAATCTGTTACTATAAAACTTGAAAGCGTAATTTCATTTGTATTAGGCGCAGTCCCATCATCAGAAGCATTGTGCGTAGAATCAGCATGAGCCGTATCATCATAATCACTACTACTATTTCCAAAAGATATATTATTTTTTAAGCGTGTTCTGGCAGCTCCTATATCATAAATTCCAATAGCGCAATTATGAACAGTATTATTATAAACATATCCACTAACCACCGATCCTGATACATCCAATCCATAACGAACTATGTTATAGATTATATTATTATAAAAATAAACATTATAGTAACCAGCTCCAAGAACAACACCATCCGTACTGGCTCCAGCAGAATCATGAAAAATGCAATTTTTTATAGTAACTTCACCTGCATTATTATAAAATAATTTATTATAAGTACTTTCAACATCTGTAATTCTTATCCCATCAAAAACAGAATATGAAGCACTATTAGTTATTCCATGACCTCCTGCGACAGGATCAATATAATAGCCACTTGATATTGTTCCATTATGCCTCTGCTTATTCAAACTCTCTGCTCCTCCTATCGGAGTATAAACCTGCAAATAATTATCTACACTCGTCGTTCCGAAATTAATGTCTACTGCAGTTACATCTGCAGTTTGATCATCGTGATCATAATAACAAACCGCATGAGCAACTACATTTGTGCTTGTTGCAGTTAAATCGGCATTATTAATATAATTAGCTCCTATAAAATTAGCTTCAAAATCAAACAGCGATCCCCAAACATGATGGATTGAAGTTACTGTAGTTGAAGCCTGATCTGTTGGTGTTGCTCCTGTGGCATTCTTAACAACAAACTCTGTATTACCATTACCAATATTTCCTTGGATTGTTCCATTAGTCATCACAATACTACCTACTGCTGTTGGTTTTGTCCTGTTGATCTGTTCGCTGGCGTTAAAAGTTCCAGTTGTTTTTTCAAAATAAATCCAGCCTGTTGCATCTCCATTCGCCCATGCTCCTGAGATAGTTTCCATTGCTCTGATAATTCCCGTTGCTCCAGAAGTATTTCCTTCTATCTTCGTTCCTGGTTCTAGTTCTGTTGTCCCTCCGCTAATAAAAGCAATTCTATTCGGAGCAATATAAGCTTTGGTAGAATTATATTCTATTTCAACTCCTGTTCCAATATTTCCTGTTTGAGCTTGGCTTAAAGTAGCTACTCCATCAACAATGGTAATACTTGGTGAATCATTTGAGATGTCTCCTGTGCCAAAAGGTGAAACAGAATAAAAAACATTTTCTGTCGGTTTATCTTCTTGTGTTTCAAAAGTTAGAAAGCTGGCAACATCGCTTTGGTTATTGTATTCTGTTTTAATCCAACTTGCATGGCGAACAATGTTGGAAATGCGAACTTCGTCAATGGTTCCATCAAAAGTTCTAGTTGCAAATGATTTATTTCCTATATATAGATTATTCCCAATATCTGAAACGCGACTACCAATAGCATCAGATTCACCATCTGTGTAGTGAGTTAATTTAATACTATCTTTATAAAAATGGACATCGCTTGCATTTGTAGTCCCATCCCAAGTGATTGTAATATATTTCCAATTATTAAAATCAGAACTGGAAAAACTACCAAGAGCAGAATAAGCTTTCAAATCTATATTATCATAATCAATCCTGAACTCCATGGCAGAATAAGGACCCTCTAGCTTTGCCCAAAATCCTGAACTTCCGTTATCTTCCTTACTTAATAAATAACCTTGCTCATCTTCACCAAAACTGTCTGTATTAACCCACATTGATATAGTCATAATCGGAAGATTATTAATTGATAATACTGGAGATACATCAATATAATCATCCCCTCCATCAAAATCCAAACTCCCGTCAATCTGCCCAGCTACTTGATCGCTTACTGTCATTGTCCCACTTGCCGTGCCATCATTATCATATTTAGTAGAATCAATCATATGCGGAGCAGTACCAGTCGGCGTTTGATTCATATGCTGAACCATCACGAAATTATCATCCCAAACCCCAGTCGTGGTAGCTTGATCGCTGGCAGAAGAATTGCCATAATACATATAAATCGTCTTATCACTTGTTGATGAAATATCTGTATTAATCCAATAAACAATTTCGCCAGTGGAGCTGGAATATTTTTCTCTTTCATAATTTAACAAAGTCTGACCGTCTGAATCAGTGAAAACGATATCGTGACCGCTATCACTCTGGACACTTCCTCCGTTAGTTGTTGTTTTTAAATAATTCTGCGTAGTGGTCGCTAATACTGGAAAAGCATCTGTAGTAGTAGCAACTTGATCATGATCAATAGTAATAGCTCTCCGATATGTATAGTTACTATCATACCAACTTTCACCAGCTGCTTTGGTTTCTTGAATAGATAATTTAGGCGGAAATAAAGAAATATCCGCTGGAACTAAAACTCCTATTATTATTTGAAATGCTAATAAAAAAACAAGTAGAAAAGAAATTGATTTTTGCTTAAATGTCTTTCGCATATTCGCAATTTTACCAGAATTGAAAGTATAATTATTTTGTTTTATTTTCTTCATTTTTATCTAAAATTACAAAATTTTTAAACTATTGACTTTTTAATATTGTTATGATACAATGACCGTACAAAACATCTCGGGGTTAATTTTATTAATCTGCGGGAATAAAGCCCACACCGAAAGGTGTGGGTTTATACTTTTTCTATATATTTTTTAATTTTATTAAAATTAATAAACTTGGCACATTTAATAAGTTCTATTGAAATACTATGTTTAGTAGCCATTACTAAACATTTTTTATTATATTTTTTCTTCATTAATTTAAGTAAAGGCTCAAAATCAGAATCTCCACTAACTAATATCAAAGAATTATAATCATCTTTTGTTTCTAAAACATCAATGACTAATTCAACATCTAAATTGCCTTTAAAAAATCCATTATCTTTTGTTTTTGTTTTTGTATTATTATTTTTTATAAATTTTATTTTTTTACTTCTTACCTTATACCCTGTTTTTTCTAAAAAATTTATAAACTTTGTCTGCTTGTTAGAATCAAAATCTCTACCTGTATAATAATAGATTTCACACAAATCAGATTCTTTACGCAAATAATCAACATATTTCGCAAGATCAATTTTCCATTTTAATCTTTTGTAAGAATGATATATATTAGAAGCATCTATAAATACACTAACTTTCCCTTTTAAAAATCTTTTTATCATAATTTTTATTTTTAAATTATATTTTAAACCTAAAGTTACAAAATTTTTAAGTAACTACTCACTGAGGCTACAAAATCAGCTAACTTCATTGTCATTGCGAGAAGGAGCTAGAGCGACGACGTGGCAATCTTATGAATCAAGCAACAATGCGTAATTAATGAGATTGCCACGCATTCGCTCGCAATGACAGCATATAATCAGTGAGTAGTTACTTTTTTAACTATTGACTTTTTTTATGTTTATGTTAATATTTAATTAATCACGATAAAAGGCTACGGACTGTGATGCGTTCCTGTCCAACATGCCTTTTTTTGTACTCTTTAACTTATTCTGCAAAATACTCACATAAAAAAGATATTTACTAAATTTTCTCAATAAGGCTGAATATCTTTTTTTATTTGGAATACCAATTTTCAACAATTTTTTATCTTTCAATAATTGTTCTATTAAACAATAAAAATCTCCATCACCAGAAATAATAATTGCTTTATCAAAATTTTTATATTGCAACATGACATGTAGAACTAATTCAGCATCTACATTACCTTTTACAAACCCACTTGTCTGACCAATCACTGGTTTATAAATTATGGTATATCCGATTTTTTCTAAATATAAATATAATTTTTTATTACTAGAAATATACCCAATAAATAAAAAAACTTTATTCGTTCTATATTTATGTTGCAAATAAATATAGAATTTTTTAAAATTTAAATTCCAACCACAATCTCTTATAGCTAAATTTAAATTCTGGCTATCAATAAAAGCATAATTATTTTGTTTTATTTTTTTCATTTTTATCTAAAATTACAAAATTTTTTAAGTAACTGCTCACTGACTATGTGCTGTCATTGCGAGCGAATGCGTGGCAATCTTATTAATCAAGCAACCCTGCGTAATTCATAGGATTGCCACGTCGTCGCATTCGCTCCTTCTCGCAATGACAGGGATATTAGTCGTTATTGAGATTCTTCGACTATCGCTCAGAATGACAATATATCGCTCAAAACCTGTCCTCGGCTTGATCGGGAAATGACAAAATAAGAACAAAAAAATCAAAAAGATTTTAAATCTATTTTGATTTTTGTTTTTATTTTTATTTTTTTACTTATAATAAAGTAATTATTTGAAATTTATTTTTTATTTTTTATTTTTTTCAATCAAAAAACTACCATGAATCTATCCACATTTTTTATTTATTATACCATCTTTCGCAGTTTTCACCAAAAAAAATCCACGTAACTGCTCACTAACTATAAAAAATCATAAAATCATTATCAAAAATAGCAATTTCCTGTGTCATCCTGGAGCTAGAGCGATAGGATCCCATGAATTACGCAAGGTTGCATAATCAATGAGATTCTATCACTACGCATTCGCTCCGTTCCAGAATGACACCTTTTTATAGTCAGTGAACAGTTACAAATCCACTGTCAAAATGATAAAATTAACCATTTCCAAACAGGAATTACTTTTATTTTTATTTTATCCTCCTCAAAATTTTCCTCCTGATTATAAGTTAAAATTATACCATTTTTTAATTTAAATTTTTTCGCTGTTTCTATTAAACCATTTAATTCTCTTTTTCTATTATCTATATTTAACACATAGGAAACCTGAATAGCAGTTATTATTTTATTTTTTTCTTTAATAATAAAATCACATTCATATTTATCCTTAGAAAAAAATAATTCTTTTTCTGTTCGTTTTAAATTTAAAAATACTAAATTTTCTAACAACTTACCTTTATCTTTTGAAAAATAAAACGCAACCGCATTTCTAAGTCCGTTATCTATAACATAAACTTTTTTATCTGATAAATATTGCTTTTTCAATGAAAAATCATATTTATATAATTCAAAAAGCAAATAAGCCTCTTCTGAAAATTCAATATAATTTTTTACAGACGTCGCACTTTTAAAATTCAGAATATTCTTTAAATTATTATAACTTATATTTTTAGATACATTTGAGTATAAAAAATTTATTAATTGTTTAAATGATTTTACTTCACGAATATTAAAACGAGTAAGCAAATCTTTATATAGAATATCATTATAAATCATTTTCAAATATTCATCATTTTTAGTTTTTACAAACTCTGGAAAACCACCATATTGAAAATATCTATCAAAATTTTTTATAATCCTTGCCTTCTCATCACTCCCCATATTCTTTATATCGACATTCTTAAAACTTAGATACTCTTTAAAAGAAAATGGATAAAGTTCTATCTTGAAATATCTTCCAGTTAAATGAGTTGCTAATTCTGAACTTAATAATTTTGCATTAGAACCAGTAATAAAAATTTTGTAACCGTCATCATAAATCCTACGGACAAATCTTTCCCATGATGGGATATTTTGAATTTCATCAATGAAAATAACATTTGATTTAAACTTCTTTTTATAAATCAACATTAAGTCATTAAAATTCTCTATATTAAAATCAATCAACCTTTCATCGTCAAAATTAATATAATAAAAATTATCATATTCTTCCATAAACTGCTTAAGCAAACTTGATTTACCACATCTTCTAATACCTGAAACAATAATAATTTGCTTACTACTGGTATATTTTTTATAATCAATATCCCTTTTAACAAGTTTTTCTTTTTTCTTTACTCTTTTTAATTGATCAATTATTATTTCCTCTAATAAAACTAAATTTTTCATATTTCAACATTCACAATGTTAATAATCTAATATTTTCAATATTTATAATGTTAATATACTTTACAATATATGTCAATAGCACCTTTTAGGATGACAATCTCACTGTCATTGCGAGAAGGAGCTAAAGCGACGACATGGCAATCCCATGAAATATTGTACGATACGTAATTAATAAGATTGCCACGCATTCGCTCGCAATAACAATTAACAAAATTTCTCATATTCCAACATTTAATTTTATGTTATGTGTTATGTGTTATGTGTTATGAGAATCTACTTAAACTCAAAATGCCCTTTAAATTTAAAATTTCCTCCCGGTTTAAATCTAAAACCTTTTTTACTATTTACAAATTCAAAAGCACCGACATCATAAATATCATGATACGGACGAGCGGTACCGATGATATCGTCGGTCACAATAGTTATTGTTGTTCCTGCATCATAAAGAACAGAAGATAAATCGCGAACACTAAAATCATAATTTTCATAATCTGTAAAAGCTGCTTTCCAAGTAACTGTACTTGAACCGAGACTGATTGCGTTTGTACCATCGCCATCGTCGGAGGCGTTGTATTCAATGATTGTAAAACCATTAGCAAAATCATTTATATTATTAAAAACAACATTATTTTTAATAGTTGAGGTACCTAGTCCGTCTCTATCTATACCAATATAACAGTTATAAATAGTATTATTATAAACATTTACTGTTTTCCCAGCCGGAGCATAAATTGCAATACCAGCACTAGACAACTGATTATTGTGCCAATTATAAACTACATTATTCACTAAGTTATACTTTGCTGTCATTGAAGAGTCTGCTTTGATTCCTCGTGCATAAGTAGATCCTGTAATGTTACCAACAATAATATTGTTTCTAATATCATAGATTCCGCTTCCCGTCATATTAATTCCAGCTCTAGAAGTTCCATTACCATCAACTTTTAATTGTATTCCAATAATTTTTATAAAATTATTACTCAACAATAAAGCAGAATTACCATTACCTGGATCAGTTTGAATTCTATATTTAATATCATTCCAAATTCCACCATGTCGCTGAGTTGTTCCAACTTCACTATCGCTAATTGGCGTATAAATTTTAATATAACTAGATGTACCAGTAGTCCAGCCATCAATATCAACACTTAAATCATCTGCCGAACTTGAAGCGTAACACGGAACAAACATTGCAGTATTTGATGCTACTAAATCTTGCGTCACTAAAACATCACTTTGTAAACCAGCATCAATAACTTGATTAACATCTCCAGCAATTTGATCTTCCCAATCATCTAAATATTCATGAGCACGATAAACAGAAGCTGTTGCTGAGCTTGTTGCAACTGGCGGTGAACCAGTAGCAGATTGAATATAATAAGTAGAAGCTGAAACTCTGCTTGTTATAAAAGCAAGTTGTAAAGGTGAACCATATTCAATCGCATCACCAACTCCAATATTAGTAGGTAAATCTTCAGAAAATACAATTGTAGCAGTATTCGTAGCCACCGAAATTGTAGCCGTCGCGGAATTTGTATTTAGATCATAAGCATGTCTGCCAACAGAACGATAAAAAATAGTTGGTGCTTCATCTGCTCCAATATCCCAACCAACATCATGACGAGAATGACCGTCTATATCATCACTCGTAACTTGAAACCCAAAACCCAAAACATTCATATCAACTCCAGCATCTTTCGCTACTGTATCTGTTACATCAAGATGAAAATCATTGTTATCAGCGTCTATAAATTCTACTGTTATGCCAGTTTTATCATGCGCTCCGCTAGCAGGTTGATCGCCTGATATGTCAGAAATATTGTAGTCAGAAGAGGCATTAGATGAACCATAATAACCATCTGTACAATCTTGAACGATATTGTTTATAACTGTACCTCCATAAGCAATTCCTCTTGCACAATTATAAACAGTATTATTGTATTTATATCCCTCACCTTCTGCTATTCCGGAACTGTTATTATTAAAATCATAAACTATATTATTATATACATAACTAACACGATATATGCCTATATTATGACTATCATTATTAGTATTTTTTACAATACAATATGCTACACGTTCATTGCTAGCACCTTCACCGCTTATAACTCGAGCATAAATGCCAAGGCTAGGAGCTGTAGCCTGAATACCATATAATTTAGTATAATCCTCATAAAATCTTATTCCATATCCTGAATTATTTGTTGTTTCCAACCGATACTTCCCCTCATCCCACTTCCCATTGTGTCTTGCACTATCCGTAGTATATATTTTCACATAATTATACTCCCCTGTTTCCCAACCACTTATTGTAACTGCATTGTTATCTGCACTTGTCCATGCTCCATCTATTTTTGCTACGGCAATCGCAGGATTTCCTGAATCTGATAATATTGCTGAACTTCCAGTGAAAGAAATAGTTTCTCCTGTTGTGAAATCTCCTGTGATATCTGAAAGTAAGATTTGATTTGAAGTTGTTGAGATATAAACAAGAGTTCCAGTTGCATTTGATGTTTGTCCAACATAAGATGCTAGAAGAGTAAATGTTCCTGTGGCTGAAGTAACATCAAAAACTGCTGTGGTTGTGGCTGTTAAATCAGATTGAACAGTTGATTCCCATTGACTTAAATTATCAAAATCTCCATCACTTGGTGCATTTTCTGTGATATAACTAACAAATTCAACGGATGCTTCATCAGCACCAATATCATATGTTCTTCTGTAATCACCATCTATGTCATCGGTTAATAAACTGCTAACAGTTGAAGTCCCCGCATCAATAGCAGTAGTATCGTTTGGGTGGAGGTGGAAGTCGTTGTTTGCTTGGTCTATAAAATTTACTGCGGTATTAATTTTTGAATTATTGCCAGGAGCCGTGCTGTCGGATGAAATATTATAACCAGAATTAATATTCGTACCGGAAAAACCTGTTGTTGAATTTTGTACAATATTATTTATAGCTTCATAATTAAAAGTAGCTATTCCTAAAACACAATTCACGGCTGTATTATTATAAGCACTCCCTCGATATCTTATGCAAGAAGCACCTGTGAAGCCATATACAATATTATTATAAACATAGCTCCTGGCACTTGAATCTCCATCGGATAAATTTAATCCGGTAGCGTTAGAATTATTACTCAATACACCTTGTATAATATTATTGGATAAATACATTAAATTATCAGTAGAAGAATCTCCTGCTCCAATATAGACTGCAGCTCCATCGTTATAAGATGAAGTGTATTTAATTTGCAAACCATCAATGCGCAAATAATTTTCGCCACCTTTCATTATTCTTTGGTTAGAGGCTATTGTTGTAAACTCAATAGAATATGAATCGTCATTCCACTTGCCATCATGTCTTTGTGTTGCACCTACCTCAGTTGAATCAACTGGTGTATAAACCTTAATATAATTCTGCGGTCCAGTATCCCAGCCATTAAAAGTAATCACCGCATCATCCCCATTATCACTAGCATAACAAGACACCATCATTGTAGTATTTGAAGCAACTAAATCCTGCTCCACCAGAACCAAATCATCAACTGTGTCACTTATACCAGTATTAACTTGGGCGACTAATTGACTTTCCCAATCATTTAATTCTAAATGTGCTCTGTAAATTGTAAAATCTGCTGAGCTTGTTGCAGTCGGTGCTTTTGTATCATAATTTTGAACACCATATTCTGTACTGCTTGCTCTTGATATAATAAATGCTAATTGATATGGAGATCCGTATTGAATAACATCTCCTACGCCAATGTTAGTTGGCTGAGCTTCTGAAAATGTTGCTGTTCTGGTAGTTGAAGAAATAGTAACAGTTCCTCCTCCACTAGAAATGTCGCTAGAATCATTACCAACTGATCTATATTGTTTAGCTGGAACTTCATCGGCTCCAATATCCCAACCAAGATCATCTGGATTTCTAGCTCCACCGTCTATGTCTAATTTGTCTATTCCACTTAATCCTATATCATTGGATAAATCTGCTCCAGCATTAATAATTTGGCTATTTTTATCAACATCCAAATGAAAATCTTCTGTTCCTGAGGCGGTGGAGACAAAAGATACATTCGTATTATGGTAATATGTCCCACATGCTGGAGCAGTATCATCAGAAGAAAGATTATTAGTAGAAGAAGAATCTGCTAAAATACCATAATCAATAATATCATTATTATAAGAAAAATTATTTTTTAAATAAATTGTCTCCCCTGTATTAGCTGATCTAAAACCTCTTAGTAAGCCATAAGCAGTGTTGTTATAAAGATAGAATATTCCACTACCAAGATATGTAGCATTACTACCCCCTAAATTACTATAAATAATATTATTCCATATCTTCATAGAAGTCTCTGAGGTTGGAGTATTTGTTTTTATTCCAGCACCAATATCAGCTGAAACATTCATCCATATAATATTGTTTGAAATTTTTAAATCAGAAATACCTCCGTTTGTATATATTGCAACAGGACTACCAGCAGATGCTGTATTTTTTATTTGCAAACCATCAATCCAAATATTATTCTCACTAATAGTTAAGACATCTCCACCATTTATTTCTAATCTATACTTGTCATCATTCCACTTTCCTTTATGTCTAGCTGTATCTGTAGTATAAATTTTTATGTTATTATCATTATCTGGATTCCAGTTAGCAATATTAATAATATTAGTATCTGCACTCGTCCAAGCTCCATCAATCTTTGCAATTGCAATCGGACTAGCTCCTAATTCATCAGTTGTAGTTGCTCCTTGTACTGTCCAATAATTTGAAGAATTTAATTGGATTTTAGTTCCGCTGGCTACTGATATTAATGGATCTGTTGTTGAAGATATTATATTGTCTATTAATATTTGATCTGATGTTGTAGCAACTATTCTACCACTTCC
>JAGLJW010000058.1 GCA_023142215.1 Candidatus Parcubacteria bacterium | reverse complement strand
CAATATCAAACGAGCAAATTTATTCTTTGCTTGGATTCAGAAGTAATTGCGTGATGGTTCCAGACTGGAATCAAATCATAGAAATTCCTTTGCATGAGAAAGTAATTTATGAAAGCAGAATTAAAAAATCTATTCTACCTTCTCAAAATAACTATTCATCAGGAGATTTAATTGCCTATCAGGTAATACCAAAAGTAGGTCCAATATCCTGTATATCAATGGCAATTAATTCAACTACGATATATCTATTCGGTGATGATAATAAATTTCATCCTATTCAAAATGAACAAGTATATTTTGACTTAGGATATAAATATGATTGGAGCGATGTCGTAGAGATTTCACAGGAATTATTTGATTATTACGGCGAAGGAGATGTAGTTTATGGATATGATAATAATCTAGGTAATTTATGTAGTGCTGAGATTCCTAGTACTTTAATATTCATGTCTAGTGTTCAACAATCAGAATTAGTTTTAGAACCTCTTCCTGAAACCGATGATAATATTAACATTACATCATCAAATGATTACACAATAAATCGTTCCACAATTTGTAAAGATGCTGATATGGATTATCCATATTTACCAATCAATGAAACAACCTCATTCACTATTAATAACAGTAGTGAAACATCAGTTCATGCATGGATTCAACTAGACAATATCAGCAAACGAATAAGAATTGATTGGTATTGGTATGATGCCGATGGAAGAAAAGTTGAAAGTGATTATGCTTTTCTAGGAAAAGATGGATCTCTCTACAATTGGTGGAGAGTTTTTTGTAATTGCTCAGTTTATAACACTAAAAGTTTTGGAAAATGGAAAGTTCAAATTTATATTGAAGAAGAACTAGCCATTATTGATTACTTTTATGTTTCTGTAAATTTAGCAATTCCACAAAATTTAAATCTTTCATACAACAAAGAACTCAAACAAGTTAATTTAACTTGGAATCAAGTTGAATTTGCTGAAAAATATCATATTTACAGAAATGGGAATATGATACAAGAAACTAATAATCTATACCATACCGACACAGAAGTTGTCTTAGGTAATTCCTATACGTACAAAGTACTTGCAATAAGAGGAAATAGAACATCGTCTTTTAGTGATGGTGTTAATATTAATATTCCGAAAGAAGAATTATTAATTCCTGTTATTATTGAGATAAGTGTTCAATAAAAAAAACAAAAAACTGTTCATTAAATTATATCGCTCAATTCAATAAGGATTGAGCCTTTTTTTATATTATTTTATATATTTAAAAATAACTATTTCACCATCATCAATTTCTTCAATATGATCAGCCGCAAGAGATGCTTCTTTTTTTATTTTCTCAAAAGCCCACCAATATTTATTTAAAATAAAATAAGATTCATTTACTCCTGCAAAATTCATTGCTTCTATCATCGTTTCACGACTCGGAGATTCATAAACCATGGTTAAATAATACTGATAAAGCGGAGCTCCAGTTGGAATAGGATAGAAAAAAATATCATTTTTATAATATTTTTTAAAACCAAATTCATATAAAGCAGCCGCACTAACTTGCTGATTTGCAAGAACTATATAATCTTCTTTGTAATTATCTTCAATCCAGTTTACAGCTTTAATATCATTTTTCGAAGTTGAATAACCTCTAGTATTGAAAAAATTATCGTGTCTTGGGTATGACAAATATAGGGAAGTGGTAATTAAAATAGAAAATAATAATAATAAAGATAATTTAATGAATTTATTTTGGTTTAAAATTTTGGTTATAATATTATAAATTGAAATCAAAATAAAAGGTAAAAGAAAAATTATTGAAATTGTTAAAATTCTATCTGTATAATTTGATCTTTCGTAAAAAATTAAAAAATTAAATGGAAGAGTTTTGGTAAGTATAAATGAAATATACAATGAAATGGAGGTATATAAAAAAAGTGAAAATATTTTACATTCTTTTTGATGTTTTAAAAACAAATAAATTCCAAAACTGATAATTAAAATAAATAATGCAAAAAGATTATTGTTAATTAAATAAATAAAATTCAAAATAAAATTTTCTTCACTTGGAATTGAAAATTCTGGCAATATAAAAACATTACTTAAATTATCTAAAAAAGAAATTTTTTCTGATGTTTTTGACTGATTTTTTTCAAGCAAGAAAAAAGCCAACGGAAGAGATATTATAATGATAAGGTATGAAAATAAATAATAATATTTTTTTCGTTTTTTGTTATCTAAATTATAAATAACTAAAATAATAAAAAATATTATTGCGGGAATACCAACAATTGGCTGAGTAATAAAAGCCACCAAAGAAAGAAGAGCTATAACACAAAGATCAAAATAATTTTTTATATTTAAACTAAGAATTATTATTAAAAACAAAAATAAATAAGCAAAACTTTGCGGAGTAGTAATTATAAAAATGGTAAATGGAAAAATTAGTAAAAATAAAATAGTCAATAAAATACTTCTATAATCATTAAACCATTTTTTTAACAATTGCACAGAAAAATACGGTAAATAGATTGCAGCCAAAAAAGAAACAAGAAATTTATTTAAAAAATATATCGGAATAAATGTTAATTTGTGCAAAATTATAATCAAAGAATATTGTCCGAGATAATAAAAGGGTTTCGGACTAACAAATCCATTTTGATCAATTAATTTTAAAGCAGCTTCATGGATAAATGGATCAAAACCATAATAAATTTTATAAACAATTACAGCAACAGAAAAAGACAAGAGATAATGAAATGTTATTAAAAATAAAGAATTTTTTTTATTTTGAATAATATTTATTATAACTGTAATTGTTGCTAAGAAATAAATAATAAAAAAATAATTCGGAACAATATCCCATGGTGAAATAATAGATATATTTGTGTTTGATTTGTATAAAGTTAATATTGCTAAAATGAAAAATATAAGATATAAAAAATTATAAATATATTGACTTAACTCTATTTTTTTTATTTTTGGATGAGTTAAATTTACATTTGCATTATCTTGATTGATTTTTTTATCTAATAATAGTATTATAATAAATAGCACAGCAACCAAAACAATACTTAAGAATATTCCAATAAAATTTAAAGAATAAATTTTATAGCTTATTCCACCAACCAGCGATATTAAACTTAATAATATTAGTGAATATTTATAAATACAGTCAATCATACTTAAAATTTTAATTATACAAAAACATATTTAAAACATATTACTTTTTATTATACATTATTTACTATGTTTAAAAAAGATTTTGAAAAAACAGATAAATTGTTTTGGCATGATAAGTTAATGTCAAAAACTTTTTTAAAGTTAATTCCTAAAAAAATATACCCTAATCATATAACAATGTTTAGATTTTTAACTACACCAATTGTTGTTTATTTAATGATTAGCAAACAATATCAAGTTGGAATGATAGCTTTTTTAATAGTAGCTTTCTCTGATGCTCTTGACGGATCTTTGGCTAGGGTTAGAAATCAAATTACTACATGGGGAAAAATCTATGACCCTGTTGCGGATAAAATTTTAATTAGTAGCATGGTTTTTATAATTGTCTTTAAATATATTGATCCATTAACAGCTTATTTAATAATTAGCATTGAAGTAATAATTATTTTTGTTGCGTGGTTTAGATTAAAAAAAGGCTATAAGGTTCAAGCTAATATCTGGGGTAAAATTAAAATGTGCTTACAAGTTTTAGGTGTTTTTGTATTATTATTGGCTATAGTTTTTAATATTGCTGAATTATTTCCTTTTGCTTCAGGAACTTTGTATTTAGCAATTGCTTTTGCAATTGTTAGTTTATTAACATACGGAATATAATATTCCTGCTATATAAAAAATTTGCAATTGCTCACTAACAACCTCTGTCATCCTGGAGCTAAAACGATAGGATCCCATAAATTACACGAATTGCATAATCAGCAAGATTCTATCACTACGCATTCGCTTCGTTCCAGAATGACAATAAAAATAGCATTTGCTTGTTTTACAAAATTCTCTTCAATTATTTACTCAGGATGACAAAGAATTGTCAATGAATAATTATAAGAATTTTTTTGTTGATTTTTAAAAAATATGTTATAATGTTGATAATAAATTAATAAATCTCATGCTTGTCATATGAAGAACTTTTTTCGTGGTAAAATCACTTTTACCAAATTTTTAATAGGTATTTTTTGCCTATTCTTTTTAGTTATTTTAATTAATGTTGGTAAGTTTTTTTGGGAAAGTTATGATATTTCTCAACAAAATATTACTATACTCACACAAAGTGAATTTTCTCTTGGTGGAACTGGAAGTTTGCAAGTTTTTGTACGGAATATAGACAAAAATGAAAACATTAAAGATGGAGAAATTGATTTATTTTTAAATAAAACTCCAACAAAAGGCGAAAATGGTAGTGTGGATAAATTATTTACTGGTAATTTCATTGATGGTTATTTATCTACAAGTTTTAAATTACCAGATTTTCTGAATGTTGGTGAATATGAATTAGTAATTGATGTTAAATCAAAATTTGGTAAAGATAAAATAAAAAAATCAATCAAGATTAGCAGTAATTCAAAGTTGGTAATTTCAACTGATAGACCGCTTTATAAACCAGGGCAGGACATGAATTTCAGAGTTTTGTTACTTGATAAAAGCTCTTTAAAACCATTTAGCAGCAAAGATTTACAAATTTCCGTAGTTAATCCAAATGGTGATAAAATTTTTCAAAAAAATTATAAAACTTCAGAATATGGAATAGCATCTGATAATTTTTCTTTTGCCAATAAACTTGCCTTTGGTGAATATAAAATTACTGTAAATGCAGATAAAGCAACAGGTGAAAAAATTGTAAATGTAAAAGAATTTACATTGCCAAAATTTGAGATAAGTATTTTACCAGATCAAGATTTAACAAAAGTTGAAGATAGAGTAAGTGGTAAAATTTTAGCAAAATATTTTTTCGGAAAACCACTTGTAAATGCTGATGTAAAATTAAAAGTTGATATAGATGGTAGAAAACATTTTTTAATAGACAAAACAAATGATGAAGGAATATTAAAATTTGATTTTGATCTTTTCCGTAAAAAGGAAATTAATCAAATTCTAATCAATGTTGAAGTTGTTGATGCTAATAAAAATACCATTATTGCTCAAAAAGTTGCAACTGTAGCACAAAAAGACATTGTTGTTGAGCTTATTCCAGAATCAGGAAAACTTAAACCAGGACTTGAAAATGAAATATTATTTATCTCATCTCGTTCTGACGGGACACCTGTAAAAACAAGCATATTCATGACAGGGGAGCGTATTAGGGAGTTTGCAACTAATGAATATGGGATTGCTAAATTTAAGTACAAACCAGATGAAAATTCAAGCCTTTCACGTTTTACTTTAACTGTTAAAGACGAACAAGGAAATGTATTAAAAAAACCTTTTAGCTTACAAAACGAAATGGGGGATTCTGGACATTTAATCCTTAGAACAGATAAAACTTTTTTTGAGGGAAATAGTAAAATAAAACTAGATATTTTATCAACTCGTGATGTTGCTACCCAAGTTGAATTTATTCAAGATAATTGTATTGTACATACTGAATCATTTGATTTGCAAGATGGTAAAATAAGTAAAGAAATTGAATTACCAGAACATATTTTTGGAACTGTGGAAATGCGAGCAATTCAAACAGTTCAAAATACAAGCATAAGTAACAATAGACGATATAATAATAAATCAAATATTAATGTTAATTTTGCAACGGACTCAAAAATAATATTAGTAGATAGGCCAAAAAATTTACAAGTAGAAATTGAACTTGATAAAAACACCTATTTGCCAGGAAGCGAAGCAAAAGTTTCGTTTAAGGTACAGGACGAAAATGGTAATTTAGAAAATTCAGCTTTGGGCATAAAAATAGTTGATGAAGCATTACTGGCACTTGAAGATGATAATGAAAATTTAAATAAATTATTATTTTTAGTAGATAATAAAATTCATGAAAATGCAAAAAGTATTAATGGTTTAACTTGGAATAAAACACTTGAAGATGATACATTAAAAATAAAAGATAGTATTTTGCAAGCAATGTTTGTTGATGTGCCACGTTCAAAAATAAGTTTTTCTAGAATTGAAAAAAATAATTATGATGTTTGGCGTGATTATAAAAACAGCAAAAATAATTTATTTAGAAGCGCATTTTTATTCTTGTTTTTTATAATTTTTGTTTTTGCACTTAAGTTTCTATGGAACATTACCGAATTATCAGCTAAGAAAAATGCTACATTAAAAATTTGGGGAGGTTCATTCATAGTTAGTATCTTAACTATTTCTGTCGGTACTTTATTTGTGAAGAGTGCTAATCGCTATTATGATTTTGGTGATAAAGTAGGTGATGTTTTTAGCTTTTTTATTGAAGATATTTTCTTTAAAATAATTGAAAAACCGGTTTTATTTTATTTTATTTTAATACTGATTGTCCTTTTGGCTGGTTCAATTTATATAGCTTATCAAAGAAAAAATCAATTAATAGAAATTAAATCATTGTTAACAAGCTTTTTTATACTTTTTGGGTCATTAACTTTTTTCTCAATTTTGGAATATTTTGATATTGGAATTTCAAGTATATTTCATAATGATACATGGCAAGCATTTGCTATGTTTTTATTGTCAATATTGATACTTGGAGCAATTAATTATTTTATTGTCAAAAGTTTGAAGGACAATGAATTTATTATAACAAGTTGGTTATTAGTACTATTAATTGGTATTATTTCGTTAATGTTTGTTCCGATGATGATAATAATTTATATTATCTTGTTACTATTTGGCTTTATTAGACTTTCAAAAAATAATTCTAATATTTCTGATGATGAATTAAAGTTGTTAGAATTAGAAGTTAAATTGAAAGAAAAAGATGATGTTAATGAAGTTTCAAGAATGGAATTAATATTACTTAGACGTGATATTGAACAAAAAAAACGTTCTTCTGTTGTAGTTTCTATAATTTTAATAATTATTTCAGTTTTAACTTTACTTTGGCTTAACAAAATAATGCTTTATCAGGAATTTTTACAGTTAATTTTTAGTTTACCATTTGTCGCTATTATATTTGGTAGCATTTGGAAATTAATAGATCCTGAAAACAAAAAACGTTTTAATGGTAAAACATTGGTATCAGCAGGATTAATTTCTATTTTGATAATTATAGTTTTTATAATTATATTTGGATTTTTAAGAGTATCCATGCAAAGCTCTATACGAAATTCTAACATTCCTGACAGGTGGTCTAAAGGTACTAGTTTTGGTGGCACCTCTATTGATAGTGTAAGTAGTGGGTTTGGAATGGAACATTATGCAGAAAGTACAAATTTGGGAAGTGCAAATCCAATGGCAATGCCTTCTTTTTCTGGAATTTTAGATAAATTTGATGGTAGTGGTACTAAAAACAAAAAAGTTATTTCAGATACAAATGAACAGGAAATCGTGTTTAATGATGAAGTAAAAGAAAAAAAAGAAGAGTTTAAAAAAGCAAAGCGAGTTAGAAAGTTTTTTCCTGAAACAATGTTTTGGAATTCAGAAATTATTGCTGAAAATGGATTAGCTAGTTTAATTATTCCAGTAAAAGACTCTATTACAAAATGGAGATTATCCGCTTTGGCTAATTCACTTTCAGGAAAAGTTGGTTCAGCTGATAAAAATTTAGTAACTTTTCAAGATTTCTTCATTGATTTTGATTTACCAGCCAATTTAACAAAAGGTGATGAACTCACAATCCCTGTTTCAGTATTTAATTATTTAGAAGAATCACAAAAAATTAAAATGGTAGTTAAAGATGGTTCTTGGTTTGAGTTGCTTAACGACAAAGAAAATATTATTGAATTGAATTCAAATGAAGTTAAAACATTTTATGTAAAAATTCAATTATTAAAACATGGTGATTTTGTACTTAGAATTGATGGACAGGGAACAAAACAAGCCGATGCAGTTGAAAAAATATTAACCGTACTACCATTTGGACAAAGAATTACACAGACTATTGCTTCAGAAAAATTAAATATGGATCTGACTGAATTGCAGGCTATATTTCCAAATGAAAGAATTGAGGGTACTGAAAAAGTAAT
>JAGLJW010000057.1 GCA_023142215.1 Candidatus Parcubacteria bacterium | reverse complement strand
TTCCATTCCACGCTAGCTAATACCTAATTAGTTAAAATCAAAAATACCATCATACCCAAAAACATCCATTTCAATTTTCTCACATTTCACCTCTCTTGTTTAATATTGTTATTAAGATAATAATTGGTTAAAAGTTATTTTATTAAAGAGCAATTTTAGCTTTTATTGTAAAAAACTACTAACAAAGTAGCAAATTAAAGCAAAAAAGTCAAGTTAGCGAGCAGTTATAAAAAAAGGACACTTTTTTAAGTGTCCTATAAATATTATTTAAATAATTGACTTACGGATTCATCATTATGAATGCAACCGATAGCTTTTCCAAAAAGAGGTGCCACGGAAAGGACTTTGATTTTTTTGCATTTTTTAGCTTTTCCGTTTAATGGAATAGTATCTGTTACAAATAATGATGTAATTTTTGATTTATTTATTCTGCTTATTGCTGGTCCTGAAAGTACGGCATGTGAACTAACAGCATAGACTTTTGTTGCTCCAAAGGCAATTAGAATGTCAGCTGCAGTACAAAGCGTACCTGCTGTATCAACCATGTCATCTAAGAGTATGGCTTCTTTACCTCTTACATTTCCTATAACATTCATAGCTTCAGCTACATTAGCCTTTTCTCTTCTTTTGTCAATAATAGCTAAGTCTAAGTCTAGTGCTTTTGCATAAGAGCGAGTTCTTTCAACTCCTCCAGCATCGGGTGAAACCATGATACTATTTTTGTTAAGTATAGTATCTGTTATATGTTTTATTAAAACAGGTTTTGCGTAGAGATTGTCAGCAGGGATACCAAAGAAGCCTTGAATTTGGCTTGCATGTAAGTCCATTGCAAGGACTCTTTTTGCACCAGCAACTTTAATCATTTCTGCAATTACTTTTGCTGAAATTGGTACTCTTGGTGCCACTTTTTTGTCTTGGCGAGCATATCCATAATATGGAATAACTGCCGTTATTCTTCTAGCAGAAGCACCTCGTATAGCATCAATTATTAATAAAAGTTCCATGATATGATCATTGGCGGGGTAAGATGTTGGTTGAATTATAAATACATCTTTTCCTCTTACATTTTCGCCAATTTCAACCTGTGTTTCTCCATCACTAAATTTTTTTACTTTAATTGAGCCTAAAGAAGTATTAAGTTCTTTACAGGCTTTTTCCGCGAAAGGTTTGTTGGAATTTCCACAGAAAATTTTTAAATCTCCTCTTATTGTTGCCATTGCGTTCTCCTTTTGAGATAGTTGAAATATATAATTGAAAAAGAACATTAAATAAATTACTAAAGATAAATCAATATTATAATTAATCCGTTTTTATTTTAATACTAAATTTTATTATTGTCAAAATTTAGTCTTGTAATAGTAATTTGCTCACTGACTATAAAAGGTGTCATTCTGGAACGGAGCGAATGCGTAGTGATAGAATCTTATTGATTATACAATGTCGCGTAATTTATGGGATCCTATCGCTCTAGCTCCAGGATGACACAGGAAATTGCTATTTTTGACAATGATTTTATGACTTTTTATAGTCAGTGAGTGGTTACTTGTAATATTTTAAAATCTATGTATAATATAAGTACAATTATATTAACACCTATTAATAAATCTCCAGTTAGGTGGTTGGAGGCCTATTTTACAAAAAGAGTAAAAGGTTAAGGTGTATTTTTTTATTGCTAAAGTTAGCATAAAGATTTATTTAAAAATATGTTAAAATCTGATGATAAAGATTTAACAAAAGAACAAAAAGAATTTCAGAAATTGCTTGATAAAGAAGATTTTAGAGCTCCAATGGATGGTGAATTAATAAAAGGAAGTGTTATTTCAGCTTCAAAAGCAGAAGTAAAAATTGATTTAAAGGGAATTTTGACAGGTGTTGTTCGTGGACCAGAATTATATGAAGAAGATGAAGCTTATGCTAATCTTAAAGCAGGGGACGAAGTTGAGGCTACTGTAATTAATTCAGAAAATGAAAATGGTGATATTGAGTTGTCATTTAGATATGCTGGTCAAGAAAAAGCTTGGGACGGTCTTAGGACTGCTTTTTCGGAGGGAGATATTATCACGGTCAGAATTGTTGATGCCAACAAAGGTGGTTTAATGGTAAAATATCGTCAAATTCCTGGATTTTTACCAGTTTCACAACTTGCTCCAGAAAATTATCCAAGAGTGAATGGTGGTGATAAAGGTAAGATTTTAGAAAAGTTAAGATCATTTATCGGTTGTGATTTTGAGGTTAAAATTATGACTTTTGATGAGAAAAATGATAAAATCATTTTTTCAGAAAAGAAAGCTTGGAATGAAAAGCAAAAAGATATTATCTCAAAATATCAAGTTGGAACTATAGTTGAAGGTGAAATTACTGCTATTACAGATTTTGGTGTATTTATTAGTTTCGGTGAAAATTTAGAAGGATTAATTCATATTTCAGAACTTGCTTGGCAGAGAATTGACAATCCATCAGAATTATATAAAACAGGAGAAAATATTAAAGCAGAAGTAATTAGTTTGGATAATTCAAAAATTTTTTTAAGTGCTAAGAAATTATTAAAAGATCCATGGGGAGAGGTTGCAGAAAAATATAAAATTAATGATAAAGTAGAAGGTAAAATTTTGAAAGTAAATCCATTTGGATTATTTGTTAGCCTAGATGCTGATATTCATGGACTTGCTCATATTTCACAACTTGATCTTGCTCCAAAACAAAGAATTTATGAAAAGTTTAAAGCAGGTACTACAGAAGAATTTACTGTTGTTTCTATTGAGCCAAAAGATCACAGATTAGGGTTGGCTTTTGGTGAAGGAGCTTTAAAGAAGGAGGATAAAAAAGAAAAAGAAGAGAAAGAAGACAAGAAAGATAAAAAAGAAAATAAAGAGAAGAAAGAAGAAAAAAAGGAAGAAAAAGAAGACAAGAAAAAAGAAAAATAAATTTTATTCCAAAATAACAATTTATAGTAGGATTGTAAATTGTAGAAAAATAAGTAAAGCCTTGCTTTGCTTATTTTTTTTATGTTAAATTTTTTATATACAGTGGAGATTTACTATGATATAATTAAATTATTATTATTATTATTATTAAAATTATTTATATATGGGAAGACGGCGTAAAAAAAGGTCAATGATGGATTATTTAAAGATTCCAAGGCTTAGTTTGGATTTAGATGATGAAGTCAGAAGGAGTATTTATATTTTGTTTATTGTGATTGTTGGAATGTTGGGGATTTTTAGTATTGTTGACATGGCTGGAGTTGTTGGTGAGTATTATAAAAGTTTTTTACTTGATTGGTTTGCTTGGGGTAAATGGTTGCCACCTGTATTGTTAATATTATTAGCTTATGCCTTATATGATGAGGAGCGGTTTGAAATTAAAAAAAGTAATTATTTTGGTTTAATTGTTTTTATTATTTTTGTTCAATCTTTAATGTTTTTATTTATTGAACGAGATACATGGGAGGCATTACTTGTTAAAGGAGAAGGAGGAGGAAAAATTGGATATTTTTTTGCTGATATTTTTATGACTTATATTGGTTTTATTCCAGCTTTATTTTTATCTATTGGTATGGTTGTTGTTTCTATTATTTTAATGTTTGATACTACTCTTTATAATCTTTTTGGTCCTGAAAGTTGGTTTGCAAAATTAATGATGCCTTTTAATTTTATTTTAAGGAAAATATTTGGATTGGGCAGAAAGAAGGATGAGGACGAAGATGAAGAAGATGACGATGAAGATGAAGAGGAGGATGATGAAGAAGACGAGGACGAAGAGGAAGAAGAAGACGATGAGGAAGAAAATGAAGATGAAGAGGAGGACGAGGAAGAAGATGAGGAAGAAGACGAGGATGATGAAGAAGAAAATAAAGATGAGGATGAAGAAGATCAAGACGAAGAAAACGAAGAAGAAAATCTTTCTATATTTAAATCAAAGCAAAATCAGGAAATTTCAGAAGAAGTTGGTTTGTGGTGGGAAAATCAAACAAACAAATCTTTTAAAATTCCTCTTAGTTTACTTGAAAGCAAAAAAGGAAAAGCGACTAGTGGTGATATTGAACATAATAAAGAAGTTATCAGGAGTACTTTGGAAAGTTTTGGTATTAATGTAGAAATGAATGGAGTGAGTGTTGGACCTACTGTTGCTCAATACACACTTAGACCAGCCGATGGTGTGAAACTTTCAAAAATTACAACTTTAAGTAATGATTTAGCTTTAGCATTGTCTGCAAAATCAATTAGAATAGAAGCTCCAATTCCAGGCAAGCCTTTAGTTGGTATTGAAGTTCCAAATGATACAAAAGCGATAGTTGGCGTGAAAGAACTCTTGTTTAGTAAAACATACAAAGAGAGAAAGGCTGATACAATGCTTGCGCTTGGCAGGGATGTGGCAGGAAAAGTTCATTTTGCTGAGCTTACAAAAATGCCTCATTTACTTGTAGCTGGTACAACTAATTCTGGTAAATCCGTTTGTTTAAATACGCTTATTATAAGTTTAATGTATCAAAATACACCAAGTGATTTAAGATTTATTATGGTTGATCCAAAAAGAGTTGAATTAACATGTTATAATGATTTACCATATCAACTTTGTCCTGTTATTATGGATGTGCAAAAGACAGTTAATGCATTGAAATGGTGTTTGTCAGAAATGGAAAGAAGATTTGATCTTCTTTCAAAAAACAATGTTAGAAATATTCAAGCCTATAATGAATTAGATGTTGTGAAAATGCCTTATATTGTATTTATTATTGATGAACTGGCTGATTTAATGGTTTCTGCTTCCAAGGAGGTGGAAGGTCCAATTATTCGTTTAGCTCAGATGGCGCGTGCTATTGGGATTCATTTAATTTTGGCAACTCAAAGACCAAGTGTAAATATTATTACTGGTTTAATTAAAGCTAATATGCCAGCCAGAATTGCTTTTTCGGTAGCTTCTAATATGGATTCAAGAACAATTTTAGATGTGGCTGGAGCTGAAAAATTAATCGGTCAAGGAGATATGCTTTTTATAAATGCTGAAATTCAATCTCCAATCAGAATTCAAGGAGCATTTTTGAGTGATGCAGAAATTAAAAAAGTTGTTAAATATACCAAGAAAAAAGGTGGAGCTTGTAACTATTTAGATGGAGTAATGGAAAGATCAAAAGGTTTCTCAAATTCGTTATTTGGAGTTGGTGATCAAGATTTGGATGAATTTTTTGAAGAAGCAAAAGAGATGGTTATTAATATGGGCAAAGCATCAGCATCGTTTCTTCAAAGAAAGCTTAGGATTGGTTATTCTCGAGCGGCTAGTATTATTGATTCACTTGAAAATGCAGGAGTAGTTGGACCAGCAGACGGACAAAAACCTAGGAAAGTTTTAATTAGCAAAGAGCAGTATGCCATGATGATTAATCAGGCATCATCAACAATGGCAATTCATTCACGAGACGAATCAAAATTACCTGATAATTATTTAGATGAAGATAATGATACTCTGCCAGTATTTGTGAGTGGTGAAAGTGATGACGAGGAAGAAGATGAAGACGACGACGAAGAAGAATTTGATGAAGATGATAATAATGATGATGACGACGAAGATAACGAAGAAAATGAGGAAGACGATGATGACGAAGAAGATGATGACAATGAGGAGGACGATGAAGAAAATAATGAAGAGGAAGATGATGACGAAGAAGATAATAATGACGATGACGATGATGATGATGGAAAATATTCTTCTAAATAAGGACTGTCGCTAAATAAAATAGATAAGAAAAATCAAATGAAAAAAATAATTCTAATAATTTTAATATTATTTTTTATACCATTTATTTCAAAAGCTGATGGTTTAACTCTTTCTATTACTCCTCCGCTTATTAAAAATAATATAAATCCTGGCGATGTTTGGCAAAGCAGTATTAAAATTATTAATAATAATTCGGGGGAAATTGAAGTCTATGTTGATGTTGCAGATTTTAAAGGCGGAAGTGGCGCAGGGACAGTAGAGTTTTTGCCATTTAACTCTGATCCAAATGCATCAGAATATTTACTTAGTCGTTGGATTCAAATTGAAAAAGGACCAATCAGGATTGGTGGATTTAAAAGTAAAGAGATCCCTTTTGTTATAGATGCGCCGGAAGGAGCTTCTCCAGGAGGGCATTATGCAGCCATAATAGTTGGAACAAAATCCGGAGAACAAAAACAAGCCGGAACAGGAATGAGCGTTTCTACTAAACTTTCCTCTCTTATCCTTTTGAATGTAAATGGTGATATAAACGAAAAGGGGTATATTAGAGAATTTTCGTCTGATAAGACTTTTTATAAAACAGCTGATGTAAATTTTGATGTAGTTTTTGAAAATGTTGGTAATGTTCATATTCAACCTCAAGGTGAAATTCGTGTTTATAATTTATTCAATAAAGATAAAGGTGCTGTTACAATTAATAACAATACTGAGTTTGGAAATGTACTTCCAGATGAAAAAAGAAAATGGAGCTTTAATTGGCAAGGAGAAAATGGAATTTTTGAAATGGGTCGGTATAAAGCAGAAATACTTTTAGGATACGGACAAGAAGCAAGGCAAACTGAAAGTATGTTTTTATATTTTTGGATTATAGATTTAAAAATTTTTGCATTCATAATTGGACCGTTTGTAATATTATTGTTAATTATATTTATTTTTGTAAAGTTATCTATTCGTAAGGCTATAAAAAACACCAAAGAAGCTGTAGGATATATTGAACCAAAACTAAAACCAAAAATAAAAAATAAAAAAATTAAAACAGTTGTTAAAGACAAACAAAAAAAGAAGCATGTAATTAATTTAAAAGAAGAATAGACTGAGTATTTATGAAATTTTTAAAACAAATTTTAATTGTAGTAATTGTAATAATAATTACATCTGTTGTCGTAAAAGCAGGCGATGAGTTTTTTGGTAAGAAAGAAAGTGATGATGGAAATAATTGTGAAGCAGGAATGGTTTTAGTTGAGAGTTCAAGTGGTAGTTTTTGTATTGATATTTATGAAAATTCACCAGGAGAAGATTGTTATGAAATAGAAATAGATAATCAATTAGACACTAGTAGAAACTTAAACAAAAAAGAATGCATTCCTGTTTCTGAGAAAGAAAGACAGCCATGGAAGTATATTTCTCAAACTCAAGCTAGAGTGGCTTGTGCTAAAGCGGGTAAAAGATTACCAACCAGCAGGGAATGGTATTTAGCATCTTTAGGGATTTCTGATTTAAGCGATGATTGGAGTAAGCATGATTGTCACGTTGATAGTAATTGGGATACACAGCCAGGGCTAACTGGTAGTGGAAGAAATTGTGTTTCAGCTTATGGTGCTTATGATATGATTGGTAATCTTTGGGAGTGGGTTGATGAAGAAATAAGTGATGGGATGTTGGATGATAAAAAAATGCCTGAAGCTGGTTATGTTGTAGAAGTTAATAAAAAGGGAATACCAATAAAGACCAGCACAATACAAGACGAAAATTTTAATAATGACTATCTTTGGATAAAAATAAAAGGCATAAAAGGAATGGCAAGAGGAGGTTCTTGGAAAAATAATAAAAAAGCTGGAATTTATTCAATGTATTTAGTTTCTCCTACTTCTTATACTGGTGTTGGTGTTGGGTTTAGATGTGTAAAATAATGATTATTTTATAAGAATATTTAATGTTACCAAAATTTATGATTTATATTTTTGAATTTGTGGAATTGGCTCCATAAATTTAACTTAAAATATGGAGTGTAATTCCATAAAACTTGATTAATTTATGGAATTAATGTTTAATGTAATAAATAGTCTAAGATAAAAATCTAAAAAATTTTATAAATCATTTTAAAAACCAAAGGAGGTTTTGCTATGGATTTTTGCGCATGCTGTTTATTGGGTTTAACTGTACTTTTTGGTATTGGTCTTTATAATTTTTTGAAACTTACCAATGATAGACGTGATAATTTTTTATCTTTTCACTGTCAATATCCTGAGAAAAAATTTTATCTCAGTTTGTTTCCATTAGTAATTATTAGTTATGGTTTTTTGTACTTAATAAATTGGTTTGATACTGAAGAATATTAATTGTTTATATGTATTATTAAAGAGTTGTGTATTAACAACTCTTTTTATTTAATATAAGCAGATTTACTATTTTTCAATTTGACATAAATATATATTTATGCTATATATAGTATATTGATATTTTAAATTGTGTAAATATAATTAATATATACCAAGGAGGTATAAGCAATGATTATTACGTCAGAGCATTGGGATGAGGTGAATCAGGGATGTATAAAACATGGTATTCCTACGTTGCCATGTCCTCAATGTCTTGCAGAGCGAGACGAGAATGTTCGTGTGATCGTAGAAGAAATGGATCGTATTTTTTTAGTGGACGAAATGCTGATGGCTGAAATGGATGAAGAAACAGCAACCCTAAAAGATTTATTGCCAGCTGACCATGCAGATTGGTTAATTGAACGTATTATGTAGTACAAACTCGTAATGAGACCTAGCGAGTATAAAAAAGGGTCTTTTATTTTTTTTAAAAAACTATTGATTTTTCATAAAAAACAAGTTATTATGAAAACAATATGTCAGAATTTATTAAGCAATTAAATAAGGAGCAAGAAATTGTGGCTACTCATAATGAGGGGCCTCTTTTGGTTGTGGCTGGGGCAGGGACTGGTAAAACTACTGTTTTGATTGAACGGCTTAATTTTCTTATTAAAAATAAATTAGCTGGTCCTGATGAAATTTTAATTACTACCTTTACAGAAAAAGCGGCTGGTGAAATGGAAGAACGAGCTGATAAAATTTTACCTTATGGTTATGTGGATTTATGGATTAATACTTTTCATGGTTTTTGTGAACGAATTTTACGTGATCATGCTTTAGATATCGGACTTCCTGGCGATTTTAAATTGTTATCACAAACTGAACAATGGATGATGATTCGTGATAATTTGAATGAATTTGATTTAGAATATTATAAACCACTTGGTAATCCTACTAAATTTGTTCATGAACTTTTAAAACATTTTTCAAGATTAAAAGACGAAAATATTTCTTCAGTTGATTATTTAGATTGTGTAAAAAAACATTGTCATTCTGAGTGTAGAAAAGCGGAATCGAAGAATCCCGTTGTGGATGTGACGATGCTTGATTCTCGGGATCCCCGCCTGAACTTGGACGGGCAGGCTTCGGCTGACGCTCAGGATGACAATGTCAGCGAAGGTGAATTGATTGAGCAAAAAAGATTAAATGAACTTGCTGGTGCTTATAAAAAATATAACGAATTATTACTCAAAAATTCTTTTTTAGATTTTGGTGATTTGATAGTTTATACAATTAAACTTTTCAAAGAACGTCCAAATATTTTGAAGTTTTATCAAAACAAATTTAAATATATAATGGTTGATGAATTTCAAGACACTAATTATTCTCAATATGAGCTTATTAAATTATTAGCTATGCCAAAAAATAATTTAATAGTTGTTGGCGATGATGACCAATGTTTGCCTGGTGAATCTAAGATTTTGTTACGAGATGACAAAGAAAAACGAATTGATAAAATCAAAAAAGGTGATGAAGTGGTAACAGCTGTCGGGAAAGGATATCTTAGTCACTCGCATGTAGTGAACAATAGTAAAATCACTAAGGAAACAAAATTGATTACTTTTAAAACTAAAAAAGGTTTTTCTGTGTCGCTTACAGATAATCATAAGATGTTTTGTTTTATACCTGAGAATAAATTTAAAAAAGGTTTTGTGAATTATTTTTATGTTTATTTAATGTATAAGCAGGGGCTTGGTTGGCGAATGGGTGTTACAAACGATTTGAAAATTAGACTTCGTTTAGAACGAACTGCTGATAAACTTGTAGCTATTAAAGCTTGTAAAACAGAAGTTGAAGCAAGATATGCTGAGAATTTATTATCTTTAAAATATGGAATTCCCACAAATGTTTTTGCAGAACGTGATGGAATAATGACAAGGAAAAAGTTAGTTGAACAATTATATAAAGATTTAGATGTTCAATCTGGAGTTAATAAACTTGCCGATGATTTTGGGATGGATCTAGAAGCACATCAAATTAGTTCTAATGCTGTAAATAGAAGTGGAAAAGTAAGAATAAAAATAAATCTTGAAATGTGTAATAGAAATTACAAAACGAAAGGAGCTAAAAAATTTTTAAAATATCCTCAAATTTTACATTTACTCAGTGTTGAAACAACGCATAAGCCAACAACAATTAAATTAAAAGAGTTGGGTTATTCGCTTACAAAAGCTCGCAAGGGTATGCGATTTAGAGTTAGTAGTTCAAATTTGCAAGAACTTGGTAGGCAAGCTAAGGAAATTCAAAAAGCAACAGGTGGTATTATTGAAAATTCAATTAAGGTCGGTGTTCTAAACATTCAATGTAGAAAAGCATTAATAGTTCCAGCATCAAATGTTTTAGAGGGCATGTTTTTGCCTGTTGTTACTAGCAAAGGCGTAATTCATGATCAAATAATTTTGAGAACAGAGAAAGAAAAAAAGATAATAGTTTATGATTTAGAAATAGAAAAAACACATAATTTTATTGTAAATGGCGTAGTAGTTCATAATTCTATTTATGCGTTTCGCGGAAGTTCTATGCATAATATTATGCAATTTAGTGAAGATTATCCTGAAACGAAAAAAGTTGTGTTAAATAAAAACTATAGATCAGGTCAAGAAATTTTAGATGTTTCTTATGATTTTATTCAGAAAAATAATCCTAATAGATTGGAGGTAAAACTTGGAATTGATAAAAAACTTGATTCACCGATTAATAAAAAAGGAACAGTTACGCATTTGCATTATAAAACCGAAGCTGAAGAGACGGAAGCAGTTGTTCAGAAAATCGGTGATATTTGTAGTAATGATGAAAATTTGAAGTGGAGCGATTTTGCTATTTTAGTTCGTGCTAATAACACAGCGATAAAATTTGTTAATGAACTTGATCGCAGGGGAATTCCAAACCAGTTTGTTTCTTTGCGTGGGCTTTATTATAAGCCGATAATAGTTGATGCTATTTCATATTTTAAATTGCTTGATAATTATCATGAATCAAGTGCATTGTTTAGGGTTTTAAATATGGATATTTTTAAGGTTGATCATGCTGATATTGTGAATATAAATAAATTTGCTCGTAGGAAAGTTTGGTCAACTTTTGAGGCTTTGAAAAATATTGATTTAATTAGTTCGGTGAGTGATGAAACCAAAGCAAGAGTAAAAAAATTACTTGAATTAATTGAAAAGCACTCTGTTCTTGTTAAACAATCCGTGCCATCAAAAATATTCTTAAGTTTTATGAAAGAATCTGGTTTATTGAAAAACTTAGATCAAGATAAAGATAGAGAAATTTTTGATTATTTAAATCAGTTTTATAAAAAAATAAAAGATTTTGAATCAAATAATGTTGATTTACGACTTAATGATTTTATGCGTGTTTTTGAAATGGAATTAGAATCAGGAGAAACGGGAGCACTTAAAAATTCTTATGATGATATTGATGTTGTGAAAGTGATGACAGTTCATGCGGCCAAAGGACTTGAGTTTGAGTATGTTTTTATGCCGAGTGTAGTGGATAAAAAGTTTCCAGTTATAAAGCGTAAAGAAAAAATTACAATTCCTGAAGAATTAGTAAAAGTTAAAATTCAGGATGGCGACTTTCATATTGAAGAAGAGCGACGACTTTTTTATGTAGCAATTACAAGGACAAAAAAAGAATTATTTATTACAACTGCTAGCGATTATGGAGGAGCACGTGAGAAAAAGATTTCTAAGTTTTTAGAAGAGATGGGGGTAGAAAATCAAAACAATACTGTCATTGCGAGCGCAGCGCAGCAATCTCATGATGGCAGTACAAACAATGGGATTGCCACGCATTCGCCAGCTGGCGAAGCTGCAATGACAGGGGCTATTCATAATGAATTAATTAAAGAATTGAACTGTGACAATAAGGTTAAAAAATCTACGGAAGTGAAATATGTTTTACCAAAGATGTATTCTTTTTCTCAGTTAGAAGCTTATTCTAATTGTCCACAACAATATAAATATAGTTTTATTTTAAAAATTCCAGCTGAAGATAAAGTCAATTTTATTTTTGGTAGAGTAATGCACAATACGATGAAGGATTTTTTTGATATGACAATTGATGGCGATGTGTTTCAAAGGAGTTTGTTTTCTAATAAACAGAATAATGCTGTCATTGCGAGCGCAACGCGGCAATCTCATGATAGCAGTACAAACAATGGGATTGCCACGCATTCGCCAGCTGGCGAAGCTGCAATGACAGGTATTGCGGACGACGGTAGTAAACCATCAAGAAAAGATTTGTTGGATATTTATAAAAGAAGATGGGTTGATAATGGCTATGAAGATAAAAAACAACGACAAGAATATTTAGAAAAAGGAAAAAAGATTCTTACTGAATTCTATGAAAAATTAGAAAAAGCTACTTGGCCAAATGTGGTTTTTACAGAAAAGGGTTTTAATGTTAAAATAGGAGGGTACACACTTCGTGGTTCAATAGATAGGATTGATAAATTGCCAGATGGTACAGTTGAGATAGTTGATTATAAAACAGGTAATCCTAAGGAAAAATTGGATGTTAAAAATAAAAGACAGCTAATCTTATATAAAATAGCAGTTGAGCAAACGTTGGGACTTAAAGTGTCAACGTTGTCATTCTATTATCTGGAAAATAATTCAATTATTTCATTTGAGGCTAAAGATGCGGAAGTAGAAAAATTAGAAATACAAATTATTGAACAAATTGAAGAAATAAAAAAATGTAATTTTACAGCAAAACCAGGATTTCTATGTGATTATTGTGATTTCAAAGGAATTTGCGAATTTAAGAAATGAGATTTAAGAATATTGATTATAGAGATATTTGCTTTTATCATAAATAGATGATAATTTATTACTAATGAAAAGTAGACATTTGATAGATATTACGTGGCATAATTGTTACGTGTTATGTGTTGCGTGTTATGTGAAAACATGACTTTAAAAAAATACTTAATTTTAATGATAATAACTACTTTAATAAGCTGGTCCGCTTGGTTTTATGTAGTTAATATGGTAAATCCTGAAGATACTAATTTAATTGGTTTTGTTCTGTTCTATTCAACATTAGCTATTTCTTTAATTGGTACAGGTTCTATAATTGGCTTTATGATTAAATTTGTTGTTTTTAGGAAACAATTAGTATTCAGATCAGTGAAAGAAGCATTTCGTCAATCGTTTTTATTTTCAGCTTTAATTATTGTTA
>JAGLJW010000056.1 GCA_023142215.1 Candidatus Parcubacteria bacterium | reverse complement strand
ACACTAATGCTATGATTTTGTTTATTATACATACTTTTATGGAATAGTTGACTATTTTGTTTGAAATTATTAACAACTTTTGCTATTATGTTTAATCGTGAGTAATATTTTATTGTTTACATTGATCTTTTTATTAATTATATTTACATTGAGGTAAAAAAAATGAATGCGATTTTTGATAAGAATGAAGCCTTGTATCTAGAGTATTTGTGGTATTTTAATAAAATTTCAGAAATGATTGAAAAGGAAAAACCAAAAAAGATTTCACCGACTTGGTTTAGTAAAAAAGATAGAGCATTTTTGTTAATGATGATAAAAAATTTTGTTGGTAGCAGAAAAGAAATGTGGTTATTTATTTCTAAAAAACTTGAAATTCAAGATATTTTTGCTATTCAAAAGAAAAAAAATAGAACTTTTGATAATTCCATTAAGGAATTAGAAGATTATCTCAACAAAGAACAACCTGATAAATTTAGTCCTAAGTGGATTTCATATAAAGATGATAATCTTTATAAGTATATTTGTTCTAATATTAAAGATAATAATGGATTGCCTGATTGGAATAAAATTATTTATTCACTTGATGAAAAATGGATGAAAAGATTTGTTTGTAGGAGAATAGAAAGAAGAACCATTGAGGATTGTATAGCAAATATTGAAGCTATAGCACGAGAGAAAAAAGTTGCTGTAATTACTCCCAAGTGGATTTTTATTAATCTTAGACAAGAATATTGTTTTATTCTGAGTAAATTAAGCAAGAAGGATAATATGAAAAATTGGAATTCTTTTTTAAAAAAATGCCCTGATTTTATTAGAGATATTTGGCACAATAATGCTAACCGTTTATTGACAGAAAGAACATCTATTAATGTCTTGAAAAATTTATTAGAAGAAAAGAATCCTGAGAATTTTTCAAGAAGATGGATTGAACTTTGCGATATGGGTTTGTATCGTTATCTCATTAGGCATTTTAAAGATTCTGATGATAGGATAGACTGGGCCGATATAATCATGAGACTTCCAAAAAAATGGCAAGAAAAGTGGAGTGATTATATTGAATTGGAATTACTTTTTATGAAATATTTTAAAAGTTATTATGAAATATTTCAAGAACCAATAACGATACAAAACAAGAAATTGAATGAAATTTTTGTTGAATTAGTTCAATTTTTTAAAAAGGGTAATATTTTCGCAAAAGAGAGAATTTTCTCAATGCTTGCTCCTTGCATTATTGATTGGTTTATAGGTAATGATTTTTTTTATTGTTTCAAAATAAACAAAACAAAGCTTGACAGGGAAATTATTAATTTTATAAACAATTATGATGAACTTAAAGGTGTTTTTTTGCCTAATTTCAAAGAGCATTTAGAATATGTGGCAAAAAATTCTAGATAATTGGTTACAACATCTTGGCACCCTAAAAGTGTGCCAAGATTTTTTATTGAAAAGGAATTATTGTTAGGTGTTAATTTGTTCTAAATTTCTAGATTCTGGTAAGTTTGTTTAAAAAATTTGACTCTTTTATTTGACATTATTAAATATTTTTATTATTATTTTTAATTATTGATAATGTTTTATTGTTTATAACGATCTTTTTATTAATTATATCTATATTGAGGTAAAAGAAATGAGTGAAAATTCTGAAAAAAATGAGGCGTTATATTTGGAATACTTATGGTATTTTGATAAAATTTCAGGAATGATTGAAAAAGAAAAGCCGAGAAGAATTTCACCAAGTTGGTTTAGGAAAAAAGAAGTAGCATTTTTGTCAATGATGACAAGAAAATTTACTGGTAACAGTAAGGAAATGTGGTTATTTATTTCCAAAAAATTGAAAATTGAAAATATTTTTGTTATTCAGAAAAAAAAATGTAGAACTTTCAATGAGGCTATTGAAGAATTGGAAAATTTTCTTGATGAAAATCAACCTGATAAATTTTGTTCTGAATGGATTTTAATCAAAAGCCAGAGTCTTCATCAATATTTTTGTCGTAATATTAAAAATGATGATGAATTGCCTGATTGGGATAAAATTATTTATGCACTTGATGAAAAATGGAGAAATATATTTTTCTATAACAAAAGAGAGCAAAGAAAAGAAAAAAGAACCATGGAAAGTTGTATTGTAAAAATTGAAGCTTTAGCAAGAAAACAAAAAGCTACTAAAATTACGCCTAAATGGATTTCTAATAACCTTAAACAAGAATATTGTTTTATTTTAAGTAAACTAAAAAGGAGAAATAATGTTAAAAGTTGGAAACCTTTTTTAGACAAATGTCCTAAATATATTAGAGATATTTGGCATAACGATGTTAGTCGTCAATTTACAAAAAAAACAGCTGTAAAAACATTAATAAGTTTATTAGAAGAAAAAAAACCTGAAAGTTTTTCAAGAAGATGGATTGAAGTTTCTGATAATGGTCTATATCTTTATTTAATTAGATATTTTAGAAATTCCAACAATAAAGTAAATTGGACAAACATAATTATGAGACTTCCGAAAGAATGGCACAGGAAGTGGGATGATTATATTAAACTGGAATTACTTTTTATGGAATATTTTGAAAGTTATTATGAAATATTTCAAGAACCAATAACGATACAAAACAAAAAGTTGAACGAAATTTTTGTTAAATTAATTGAATTTCGCAGAAATGGCAATATTTTTGCAGAGAAAAGAATTCTTTCAATGCTTGTTCTTTATATTTTTGATTGGTTTACAAACAATGAACTTTTTACTTTTTTCAGAATAGATAAAACTAAACTTGATAAGGAGATTATAAATTTTCTAAACAGCTATGATGAACTTAAAGGTGTTTTTTTGCCTGATTTTAGGAGGCATCTAGAAAATGTAGCAAGAAAGTCTAGATAATTAGTCTATAAGGTTTTGGCGCTTTAATAAAAGTGTACCAAAACCTTTTTTATTTTTTTTATAATTTGACTTTTTCTTTAAGTTAAGCTAATATTTTTATATTAAGAGGCTAGATTAGGAATTAAAAATAATTTAGTTTTTTTAATATTAGCAAATTTTGGACTACTGATGGTAATATTGTTGATCCTATAGTTGATATTGTGGGAATAGCTCATATTACAGGTGGTGGAGTTTGGCATAAGTTTGGTGAAATTTTACCAAAAGGAGTAGGCGCAATCTTTGATAATATGTTAGAACCTGCTTTAGTACTTAAATTAGCGCAAGAGATGTCTTGGAATATTCCCGATTTAAAGTTAACAGATAAACAGGTATACGGAACATTTCATGGTGGTTATGGAATGATGGTTATTTGTGCTGATAATAGCAATGCTTTAACTTTGACTAATTTAGCTCGGCGACATGAAATTTATGCTTCGTATATCGGTCACACAACAGAATCTAAAGAAAATGAAATTATTATCCATTCAAAATTTAAAGAAGGTAAAATATTATCTTCATTGGATGAATAAATTTTTTATAAGCAAGTCAAAAAAAATGACTTGCTTTTTTTATATTTTATTAATCTGTGTTATAATGTAAACATGGATAAAAAATCAATATTAATAAATATCAAAGTAACAACTGTAATTAAAATTTTTTTAATTTTAATGTTATTTGTTTTTTTGTTTGTCATTAGAGAGATTTTGGCGATTTTGTTTATTTCCTTAATTCTTTCGTCAGCAGTTGATCCTTGGGTGGATTGGATGCAAAAAAGAAAAATACCAAGATTTCTTGGTATGTTGTTGATTTATCTTTTGATGATTTTAGTTATTGCGGTTATAGTTTATTTAATTATTCCCCCAATAATAAGTCAAACCAATGATTTATTTAAAAAGTTTCCACAACTTTCAGATAAAATATCAACCGGTTTTGAATTTATAAAAAGATATTCAACCAAAGATGAATTGATTAATTTATTAAAGTCCAAAGAGGGCTATTCTGAATTTCTTAATGCTGTCGGTGGAGTATTTTCAAAAGTTTCAGATTTTTTTAGTGGTATCGTATCTTTCTTTTTGGTCATGGTTATTACTTTTTATATGGTTGTGGAGGAAAATGCAGTTAAAAAAATTGTATGGTCAGTTGCTCCTAAAAAACATCAAATTTATATAATGAATTTGATTAATAGAATGCAAAAAAAGATTGGTTTATGGCTTCGTGGTCAGTTAATTCTTTCTTTTATTATATTCTTATTAACTTACGTTGGCTTGTTAACACTCGGTCTTTTTGGTGAACCAATTGAATATGCTTTAATTTTAGCCTTAATCGCTGGTCTCACAGAATTTGTACCTTATCTTGGTCCATTAATTGCAGCCATACCAGCAGTATTTTTAGCTTTTACAACCTCATGGATGTTGGGGATTTCGGTAGTTGTTTTGTATTATGTTATTCAGCTTTGTGAAAATAATATAATTGTTCCAAAATTGATGCAAAAGGTAGTAGGTTTGAACCCAATTGTTAGTATTGTAGTTTTGTTAATAGGTTTTAAAATTGGAGGTGTGCCTGGTGCAATTTTATCAATTCCTGTCACTACGGCCTTAAGTGTTATCGTGGAAGATGTTTTTGCTAGAAAAGAAGCAGAAGAAGTAAATATGGATTTAAAATAAAAATCATATACATTAGGATTGTTGTCAAATTAATATATATGATTAAATTTCATCTTCAGTTAATGTTTTGATATTATTTTTTTTAAGCATTTCCGCAAATACTCCATTGCCTTTAATCAATTTTCCAGAAAAAGTACCATCATAAATTTTTCCAGATCCGCAAGAAGGAGATTTTGCTTTTATAATTGCTTCTTTGCAATTTATGAGTTTTGCAATTCTTAAGGCTTCTTTTGCACCTTTTTCAAATTCCGCAGTAATATCTTTTCCGTCTTTTCTAAAGACTTTATTACCTTTTTTTTCCGCAGGAATTCTCGGAGTACTTAGCCCGCCTAATTGCTCTGGGCATACTGGTATTGCCTTGCCTTGTTTGATTAATTCAATAACTTTTTGACAAGGTCTGGCTTCATCATTCCAAGTACATTTTATTCCTGCCAAGCAGGCGCTTACAATTTTCATAAAATAATTTTTTTTGTGCCTCGAGAGAGAATCGAACTCTCACGATATAAATATCATTGGAGTTTGAGTCCAACGCGTCTACCAATTCCGCCATCGAGGCTATTTTTTATCTGTCATCCTCGTGCATACGGAGATCCAGAATAAATTCATAATATATCTCATTTTAACCCACTTGAAAAGTTTTGTCAAAAGTTGTATTATGTAATTAATGATTTATTATATTTAAAAAGAATGATATGGGGAAAATTATATCAATGGTAAACCAGAAAGGTGGAGTTGGAAAAACTACGACTACTATTAATTTAGGAGCATATTTAGCTAATCTTGGCAAACAAGTTTTAATTGTAGATATTGATCCTCAAGCTAATGCCACTTCTGGAATTGGAATTAATCAATCTAACTTAGAATATGGACTATATGAAGCTTTACTTGGGCAAAAGTCTATTTTTGATGTTATAAAAAGGACAATGTATGATGGTTTGAAAATTGCTCCTTCTACTGCAGATTTAGCTGGTGCCGGTATTGAATTAGTTGGAATGGAAAATAGAGAATTTCGTTTGCAGAAAATTTTAAATGAAGTACGTGATGAATATGATTATATAATAATTGATGGACCGCCATCTTTAGGACTTTTAACTGTAAATAGCTTAACTGCAGCGGATGAAATTTTAATTCCAATTCAAAGTGAATATTATGCCTTGGAAGGTTTAAGTCAACTTCTTGACACTATTTCATTGATTCAAGATAATTTAAAACCAGATTTAAAAATTATGGGAGCCGTGATAACAATGTTTGATAAAAGAAATAAATTATCCAGCCAAGTCATGAATGAACTTAAAGAACATTTTCCACATAATTTATTTAAAACAATTATTCCACGAAGTGTACGATTAGCCGAAGCACCAAGCCACGGAAAATCAATTTTACATTATGATCCAAAATCAAAAGGAGGAGTAGCATATGAGAATTTAGCCAAAGAAGTTGCTGGGATACATGCTAATGTAAAAAATGATAACAATTTAGTTGATTTAAGAGAATTATAATAATTTATTAATCCTAATAAGCTAAAAAGCTACAAGCTACAAGCTAATAACAATACTCATGTCAAATGGTTTAGGAAGAGGTCTTGGATCTCTTATTCCAAAAAAAACAATTAAAAATAATAATGATGGTTTGCAGGTGATAGATGAAAAGAGTTTAATCAAGAAAGTTAAGATTGAAAATATTATAACCAATAGTTTGCAACCTAGAAAAAAATTTGTCGATTTTAAAATACAAGAATTAGCAGATTCAATTAAAGAGTTTGGTATAATTCAACCATTGCTAGTTCATAAAAAAGATAATGGCTATGAGTTAATTGCTGGTGAACGTCGTTTTCGTGCTGCTCAACTTCTTGGATTTGCAGAAATTCCTGTAATTATACGAGATGTTGATGAACTTGAAAAATTAGAAATTGCTATAATTGAAAATTTACAAAGAGAAGATTTAAATCCGATTGATTTAGCATCAAGTTATAAAAAATTGATTGATGAATTTGGTTTAACACAAGAAGAAGTTGCTAAAAAAATGAGTAAATCTAGACCAGCAATTGCTAATACAGTCAGAATGTTGAATTTACCTCAAGAAATGCAACAAGCCTTGATTGACGATCAAATTACAGAAGGTCATGCTAAATATTTGGTTGGTATTGATAACGAAATAAAGCAAATGAATTTATTTAGAAAAATTGTTCATAATAAACTTTCAGTTGCGGAAACCAGTCAGGAGATTAAAAAAACAGATAAGATAAAAAAAGTTACTAGAGTTAAAATAAACTTTGAAGATCAAGACAAAGAGGAAATTTTTAAAGAATTTTTCGGATCAAGAGTAATCATAAAGAGGAAAGGCAGAGGTGGACAAGTGGTAATAGATTTTTATTCTAACGAAGAGCTGAAAGAGTTAGTCAATAAAGTAAAATAATAAAATAGAATTTTTTATAAAAAGAAGCTAAAATAGTTTCTTTTTTTGTTAATATTAGTAAAAAGTCGTTGTTTGCATTGACAGAGTTTAAAAAGTGTGTTATGCTTTACGTATTGATGTTTCAAAATTGAATAAAAAAAGAAAAAGGAGAAAAATCATGACAATGAAAAAAAATGATCATAATGTTGCTTTTGATTTTGAAGGTATACGTACAGAAGATCAAATTCCAAGTTCTTTTATTTTCGACAAAGATTATTTTTTATTTTTTAATGAAGATTATTTTAATGAGTATTACGATGAAGCTGATCTTGAGGAGTATGAAGATTCGGAACAGGAATATGAAGAACAAGAATTGTTTGAAGAAGAATTGTCTGA
Source organism: Candidatus Parcubacteria bacterium (assembly GCA_023142215.1). GTDB lineage: Bacteria > Patescibacteriota > Patescibacteriia > Patescibacteriales > UBA12075 > JAGLJW01. The sequence goes on along the minus strand of JAGLJW010000056.1, from coordinate 6,529 downwards.
ATATGAATTAGAATGTGAAGAATGTGAGTATGAATATGAAAAATTTGGTTTTGACCTTGAGAATGATATTTATCCTTCACAATCTTCATGCCAAACAGTAAGCATGAGTCCATTCAGGAATAGGATTCAACACAGTGAAATTCACGAAAGAGATGTTCCTAGTTACAATCTTAATCAGCCGAGGGCAAATGATTTTAGGTGTCAACAATCTCGTTCTTTGGATTTTAATCTAACTTTTGATAAAGACGATGATCTTGCAGATATGTATTTTGCTTATGAGAAAACAATGATTGAGATATTTATGTCGTAAAACTAAAAAAGAAGGAGGTGGAAAACAATGGCACAAAAGAAAGAAAATCATTACAAAAATCAAGCAGGATTATTCAGAACACTAAGAATGGAAAATTTTCCAGCAGGTTTTCTTTTTCTCAATGAAGAAGAAAGTGATTATGTACCTGTTGACCAAAGACAGGATATTGAGTATCCCCAAAAAGAGGAAGATGTTGAAGTAGAAAGTATATTTCTTTAAATTATTTCCTACTGTTAATCCTACCGTATTGTAATACGCGGTAGGATTTTTTTTAATTTGACTTAATATCATTAGATTTGTTATAATTACCCAAGGAATAAAAATAAAAATAAAAAAAACAGTAACTTCATTACTTTTTTAAACATAAGAAATTACTTACCAAAATAAGTAATTTTTATATATTCTTAAATCTAAATTCTTAAATCTTAAATCCTAGATTCAAATCCCATGTCCCAATTTTGTCATCTTCATGTGCATACTCATTATTCATTACTTGACGGGCTTACTAAGCTTGATGAGTTGATTGATGCAGCAGTTAAGGATAATCAACCAGCTGTGGCTATTACTGATCACGGTGTAATGTATGGTGTTATTGAATTTTATCAGAAATGTAAAAAAGCTGGGATTAAACCCATTATTGGGGTTGAGGCTTATATGGCACCGGGTTCTCGTTTTAATAAAATTACGAAAGAAGATGAAAAAAGAATGTATCATCTTGTTTTGCTTGCTAGAAATAATGTTGGTTATCAAAATTTAATGAAACTTACTTCAATTGCTCATATTGAAGGTTTTTACTATAAACCCAGAATTGACATGGAATCTTTAAAAAAATATAGTGAAGGATTGATTGGGCTTACAGCTTGTATTGGTGGCGAAATTCCATTTTATATTCGGTCAGGAAAACTTGATAGAGCTAAAGAAAAAGCACTTGAATTTAAAGAAATTTTCGGTGAAGGTAATTTTTATCTTGAGCTTCAACATCATCCAAATTTAGAAGATCAAGAACCTGTAAATCAGGCTTTGATTAAAATGAACAAAGAACTTGATATTCCACTTGTGGCAACTAATGATATTCATTATTTAAAAAAAGAAGATAATGAAGCTCAGGATATTTTGCTTTGTATGCAAAATAAAAAAAAGAAAACCGATACGAATAGAATGTGTATGCTCGGAAATGATTTTTCAGCTAGACCGACAAAACAGATGATAGAAGATTTTAAACATGTTCCTGAGGCAATCGAAAATACAGTTAAAATTGCAGAAAAATGTAATGTTGAAATTGAACTTGGAAATATTCAATTACCATCTTTTGAAGTTCCTGATGGATATACAGACAGTTCTTATTTTAGAAAACTTTGTGAAGAAGGACTTAAATATCGTTATGGAAAAACTTTTAATGAAATTGATGAAGTTTATCAAAAGCGAATGGATTATGAGCTTTCGGTGATTGATAGCATGGGTTGGCCAGCTTATTTTTTAATTGTGGCTGATTTTGTAATATGGGCAAAAAGTCAAGGAATAATTGTTGGACCAGGACGTGGATCGGCTGCTGGTTCTTTAGTTTGTTTTTTAGTACAAATTACTGACATTGATCCAATCAAATACGATTTGCTCTTTGAACGATTTTTAAATCCAGAAAGAGTATCAATGCCAGATATTGATTTAGATTTTGCTGATGTGCGTAGGCAAGAAGTTATTGATTATGTAGAAAAAAAATACGGAGAAGAACATGTAGCACAAATTATTACTTTTGGAACAATGGCAGCACGTGCTGCCGTTAAAGACGTTGGTCGTGTTTTAGATGCTCCCTATGATTTTTGTGATAAACTTTCTAAAGCTATTCCGATGTTTACCAAACTTGATGAAGCACTTAAAACTGTAGATGAGTTTAGGCAAATGTATGAGAATGATCCGCAAGCAAAAATTATTATTGATTATGCTAGAAGACTTGAGGGCGTTTCGCGACATTCTTCAACACATGCTTGTGGTGTATTAATCACAAAAGATCCGCTTGTAAATAATACTCCAATTCAATATTCTTCATCAACAGACAAATTTATTGTATCACAATATTCACTTCACCCAACTGAAGATTTAGGTCTTCTTAAAATGGATTTTTTAGGACTTAAAAATTTAACTATTATTGAATCAGCAATTAGAATTATTAAAGAAACAACGGGTGAGATAATTGAAATGACTAAAATTCCGCTTAAGGACGAAAAGTCTTATAAGCTTTTTGCGGATGGTCAAACTACTGGAGTATTCCAATTTGAATCTTCAGGTATGAAACGATATTTAAAAGAGCTTAGACCAAGTGAGTTTGAAGATATTATTGCCATGGTTGCCTTATATCGTCCAGGTCCAATGGAATGGATTCCTGGCTATATTAATGGAAAACATTATGGTGGAGTGAAATATTTACATCCAAAACTAGAACCAATTTTGAAAAAAACTTATGGTGTAGCAATTTATCAAGAGCAAGTCATGCAAATGGCACGTGACTTAGCTGGTTTTACAATGGGTGGAGCTGATGTGCTCAGAAAGGCTATGGGTAAAAAAATTGTGAAATTACTTGAGGAACAGAAAACAAAATTTATTCAGGGTTGTATTAATAATAAGATTAATAAAATGTTGGCTGAAAAAATTTTTTCATTTATTGAACCTTTTGCTGGTTACGGATTTAACCGTTCACACGCTGCTTGTTATGCTATGGTGGCTTACAGAACAGCATATTTAAAATCACATTGGCCAACTGAATTTATGGCTGCATTACTTACAGCTGATCAACAAAATACAGATAGAATAGCAATTGAAATTGATGAATGTAGAAATATGGGAATTGAAGTAAAACAACCAAATGTAAATCAATCAAAAGAATCTTTTACTGTTGTTTCAACTGGCAATGGAAAAAGTAAAATAGTTGAAGGAAAAGTCGTAAAAGATAAACCAACAATTCGTTTTGGTCTTAGTGCCGTTAAAAATGTTGGTGAACATATTGCAGAAGTTTTTATTGAAGAACGAGAACGAGATGGAAAATATAAAGATTTAACAGATTTACTCACACGAATATTGGATAAAGATTTAAATAAAAAATCCTTAGAAAGTTTGATAAAATGTGGAGGTTTTGATGAATTTGGAGAACGTGGAAAGTTGCTTGGAAATGTAGAGAACATGATTAGTTTTAACAAAGAAATTGTAAAAAGAAAAAATTCTAAACAAGTAAGTTTGTTTGAATTATCATCTAATTTTAATATGAGTGATTCAATTAGATTAGAATCTTATCCGCCAGCAGGTCGTCAAGAAAAACTCGCTTGGGAAAAAGAACTTTTAGGTCTTTATATTACCGATCATCCTTATCAAGATTATAAAAAGTATTTTGAAAGTTTTACAACACCGCTTAAGGAGCTTAAGAAATTCAAAGACGGAGAACAAGTAACAATTGCTGGTATTATCACGACTATTCAAAAGATTCTAACGAAGACTCAGAAATCAATGCTTTTTGTAAAAATAGAAGATGGTCTTGGTGTAACTGAAATTTTAATATTTCCAAACTTATATAAACAGACTTATCAAATTTGGCAAGAAGGTAAAGCAGTTATCGTACAAGGAAAAACATCTGACAAGGATCAAGATATAAAAGTATTAGCCAATACGGCTTTTGGGGTAAATTTTAAAAATATTAATGAAGTAGTTTCAAAATTCACTAATGCTAATTTTGATTCATCTACTGGTCAAAATAACAAGTACTCAAATAATGAAGATTTGAAATTAATTTTTAAACAAACCATAGACACAATTAGTATTCAGAAACTTAAAGAAATTTTTGAACGACATAAAGGTGTAAATCAAGTTTTATTTGAAATTCCTGTTGAAAATCAAAAGAAAATCTTAAAAACAAATTTTCAAGTAAATAATTCTCAATTTTTGATCACAGAGCTAACTAATAAGCTAGGCAAGGTTGTCAGTATTGGTTAATTTATTGATTTAATGTTATAATTAAAAAAAATAAAGATATATTTATATTATGTTAAGTGCAATAAAATGGTTTTTTAGATTAATTCTATCAATAGTTATTATATTTGGAGTTGGCTATGTATATTTTAACTATATTGATAAAGGGCAAGTTCTAACTAAAGATCAACAAGAAATAATATCAACTTTGGGACGTCCTGAACAATTTACTTTAACTTATGTACCGAAAGGTAGTGATAAGGGAAGCGAATTTGTTAGACACGAAGTTTGGCTTTATCCTAGCACGAAAAGAAAAGTTACCTTTTTAGGTGGGAAAGTTGTTGGAACTGAAGAGCTAGAGATAGAAGATGATGTTAAATATAAAGCTACACAACTCAAAATAGAAGATTTTGATTTTTACACCAGTTTTAAAGATGTTGAAAAACAAGTTGGTAAAATTAATTTAATACCAATAGAAATTCCTGTGTTTTTTAGTGATGGGGTTGAAACTTATGCTAGCAAAGACGCTATGTTCATTTTTGAAGATAGCTATTTAACATACATGGAAACATTAGATTAAATGAAAAAAAGTTTTTATAAAAATTTAATAATGACTATTTTAATTGTTACGGTTGTTTTTGTTTCAATACCTCAAGAAGCTCAAGCACGTAATTTGTTTCGTCAATTTTTTCGTGATATAAAAAGAGCGACTTATTTTATTGTAAAACTTCCTGATAAAGCAACTCGGTGGATGGGTCCAGTTTTAGGTCCAATTGCTTCAGCAATATTAACTCAGAATTTAGCTGGTCACCATAAATTTGGACAAATTTTTAATAATGCCAGACGAGCTAATAATGCGATTAATGACATAGAAGAACAAAAACGTTTAACGGGGGAAGTTAGACAGATGTATCGTGATCAGGCTAAAGAACTAAGAAATTATGTTGAAAAACTCAAAGAGGCACGTAAAAATATGGGGACTGAATTGATTGGTAGGGATGTTAATATGAGCGATTATATTCAAACTGTTATTGAACTTGACAAGATGATAGCAACTGTCAATCAAACAGCTGATAAATTTGATGACAGTGCTGATAAAGTTAGAACGCAAGACATTGTAAAATTAGCTGCTGGCAGTTTACTTGATTCAGTAGTTAGTGAAATTAAGAATGCAGCTTTGAGTGAATTTAATAATGAAGTTTTCGATGTCATAAATCCTGATATACTTGAATTGTTAGTAAATCAAGATTCTGTTGGATTTGAAACATTGTTAGATATGGTAATGAATGCACAGATGGATGAATATGATGGAAAATTTGATTTAGATGATTTGAAAGACAGAGTTAGAGATCGTGTTAAAGAAATACTAGCTGATAATAAAGCAGGACTTCAGGGAAATATAAAAGACCACATAAGAAGCATATTAGATCAAATAGTTAAAGACATGGAAAACGAAAAAGAAGGTTTAACTGACAAGGTAAATGAATTAACTGAAAGTTCAAGCAATAATGAACCTGAAGAAAAAAAGAGTCCTTACGATGACGATGAATTAGCAACTACATTAACTGATATTCCTAAAGATGAATTTGGCTGTAAACCAGGATATGTGTGGCAAAGAATGAGCGGGGTAGGCTGTGTCCAAAAAGACTGTTCATCTTCTGGTGGGCATTATAGTTATACGAAAGCTTGTATTTGCGGACTCGTCAATCCTAAACCAGGAGATAAAACAAAATCTTGCATTCGTCCTTCAAATTATATCGCTTGCCCATCTTGCGTATATGCCTGTGTTGAAAAAGACACAGATTGCCCTGAAAAGTAGAGAAGTTAAAAATTTCTCTTAATGTGTTTTTTGCTAAAATTAAAGAAAAAAATGGATAGGTTTAATGATTTTTTAGTGTAACTTTAAAGTAATTTTAAGGTTAGTAAGTAGTTGTATTTCAAATTATTGACAAAATAAAAAATTCAAATTAGATCAAAGAAACAAATAAGAAAATTATGAAATATCTAATAATTACAATTTTAAGTTTATCAATATTATTAACTGCTTGTAAGAAAGAAGAAGTGTCTGATAACAATAAAGTTAATAATACAACAAAGCAAATAGATAATTCTACTATAACACAAAAAGTATCTAGTTCAACTCAGGAAAATCAAAATGATGTTGATTGTGATGATTGGAAAACTTACAGAAATGAAGAATACGGATTTGAATTTAAATACCCTGCATATGCTATAGCATATATAAAATATTGGGATGGAAATTATAAA
>JAGLJW010000055.1 GCA_023142215.1 Candidatus Parcubacteria bacterium | reverse complement strand
TGATCGCCTTCAGCGACATGCCCATTAAATAAAAATAATAATTAGTTTTAAAAAATAAAATTTATTGTTTATTTGCTTTTTTTAGTATAATATGGCAAAATAAGATTAAGGTTTTAAATTTTATAATTAAAAATTAACAATAAATGACATATATAATTGTAGTTTTGCTAGTAGCTTTATCGGCAATATTTTCTGGTTTAACACTAGGATTTTTTAGTTTAAATAAGGATGATTTAGAACGTAAGATGGGGCTTGGTGATAAAAATGCTAAAAAAATTTATAAACTTAGAAAAAATGGAAATCAATTACTTTGTACTTTGCTTATTGGAAATGTAGCAGTTAATGCAACATTATCAATATTTTTAGGCTCAATTGCATCTGGTTTTATTGCTGGATTAATGGCGACAGTATTAATTGTTGTTTTTGGAGAAATTATTCCTCAAGCAGCTTTTTCTCGTTATGCTTTAATATTGGGAGCTAAATTCGCCTGGCTTGTTAGTATTTTTATTTTTATTTTATATCCTCTCGCTAAACCACTTGCTATTGCTTTAAATAAAACCTTAGGAGAAGAAATGCCAACTGTTTATTCTAAAAAAGAATTAGTGAAATTGATTGAAGATCATGAGGATATGAAAGAAAGTGATATTGATGAAGATGAAGAGAGAATTTTAAAAGGAGCTTTATCGTTTTCCAGAAAAAAAGTAAATGACATTATGACTCCGAGAACTGAAATAATAGCTTTTTCGGGAGATGAAAAATTATCCAAAGAAATGATTCTTAAAATTAAAAACACAGGAAGATCAAGAATTCCAGTTTACGAGAAAGATTTGGATAATATAATCGGTGTATTATACGCAAAAGATTTAATTGGAGGTTGCACAGCTTCAAAAACATTAAAAACAATAGCTAGAGATGATGTTATTTTTGTAGATTACGATAAATATCTTGATGATTTGTTGAATGCTTTTAAAAACAAAAAACATCATTTATTTGTAGTTTTAAATGAATACGGAGGCGTATCTGGAATTGTAACAATTGAGGATGTAATTGAAGAAATTATCGGAGATGAAATTGTAGATGAGTTTGATAAACATGAAGATTTACAAAAAGTAGCAAAAATGAAAATGAAGAAGAGAAAAATCAATAAGGTATAATTATGGATTTAAGATTCGCCTCTGCCAGTTGGCGGACAGCGAAAAGATTTAAGAACATTTTTTAAAATAATTCGCAGCATTCGCATATAATTCGCGGATTCGCATTATTAAGTATATGTATAATCATAGAGAGATAGAAAAAAAGTGGCAAAAAAGATGGGAGAAAGAAGGGATTTATAGAACTGGCAAGGATAGTAAGAAGCCTAAATATTATATTTTAGATATGTTTCCGTATCCATCTGGAGCTGGTCTTCATATGGGACATACTGAAAGTTATACTGCTTCAGATATAATTTATCGTTTTAAAACAATGCAAGGTTATAATGTTTTGCATCCTCAAGGTTTTGATTCGTTTGGTTTACCAGCTGAAAATTATGCCATTAAAACTGGTACTCATCCAAAAGAAACTATTAGCATGAATGCGAAAAATTATATTGAGCAAATGAAAATGCTTGGTCTTGGACATGATTTAAATCATCTTATTTATACTTCCGATTCCTCGTATTATAAGTGGACACAATTTTTGTTCGGTAAGTTTTTTGAAAATAATTTAGTAGAAAAAAAAGTGGATATTATTAATTGGTGTCCAAGTTGTAACACTGGAATAGCTAATGAACAAGTAGAAAATGGCGAATGTGAACGTTGTGGAGCTAAAATTGAACAAAAAGAAATTCCTGGTTGGTTTTTTAAGATTACCGATTTTGCCGATGAATTGATTGAAGGCTTGGATAAAGTTGATTGGCCTGAACACACAAAGAAAAATCAGAAAGCATGGATTGGAAAATCAGAAGGAGCAAAGATAGTTTTTAATGTCAAAAGTCAAAAGTCAAAAGTTATTAGTACGCTAGAAGTTTTTACAACTCGCCCAGATACCTTGTTTGGAGCAACCTATATGGTGGTAGCCCCAGAACATCCTTTAATTAAAATCCTATCTACTTGTCATCCTCGCGAAGGCGGGGATCCAGAAAATTGTATTAAAAATTATAATGAAGTTGAAGCTTATATAGAAAAAACCAAGAAAAAAACAGAACTAGAAAGAATGGAAGGAAAAGAAAAAACAGGGGTAGAGTTAAAAGGAATAAAAGCAATTAATCCAGCCAATGATGAGGAAATTCCTATATTTGTAGCCGATTATGTTTTGGCAAATTATGGAACAGGAGCAATTATGGCTGTACCAGCTCACGATGAACGAGATTTTGAATTTGCTAAAAAGTTTGAAATTGAAATAAGAAAAGTAATTATTGATAACACTGTCATTGCGAGGAGTCGGAGCGACGTAGCAATCTCTTCAAGCAACAACAAAACTAAGTTAATGGAATCGCCACATTCTATCCATGATGACAAATTATTTACTGGTAATGGTGTATTAACAAATTCAGATAAATTTAATGGTTTATCATCCGAAGAAGCAAAAGAAAAAATTACTAAGTTTGTAAATGGCAAGTTAACTTCTAATTATCGCTTGCGTGATTGGTCTATTTCTAGACAGAGATATTGGGGTTGTCCTATTCCGATTGTTTATTCACCAAAAGGCAAAGCTGAATTTGTTGGAAAAGAAAATTTGCCATGGTTACTACCTGAAGATGTTAATTTTGTGCCAGATGGAACAGCTCCATTAGCAAAATCCAAAGAATTAAAAGAACGAACTGAAAAATTATTTGGCAAAGGCTGGACACCAGAAGTTGATACAATGGACACTTTTGTAGATTCTTCTTGGTATTTTTTACGTTACCCCGATACAGAAAATAATGATGAGTTTTGCAATAACAAGAAATTAAAAAACTGGTTTCCGATTAATTTATATATTGGTGGAGAAGAACATACTTACATGCATCTTTTATACGCTCGGTTTTTTATTAAGGCTATGAATAAAATTGGTTTAATTGATTTTAATGAACCATTTCAAAAACTTCGTCATCAAGGAATGGTTTTAGATAGCAAAGGCATGAAAATGAGCAAGTCAAAGGGAAATGTAATTAACCCTGATGATATAGTTGGAAAATTTGGAGCAGATGCTACACGTTTGTATATGATGTTTGTAGGACCACTTGAGGATAAGGCAATGTTCAAAGAAGAAGGGGTAACAGGTACGTATAGATTTTTAGAAAAAGTTTGGCGATTAGCCACAGATAAAGATTTGATTGATTGTGGTGGTAAATGTACTGAGGTATTAGAAGAATTACCATCGCTTCTCCACAAAACAATTAAAAAAGTTGGAAACGATATTGAAAAACTTCATTTTAATACTGCTATTTCGCAAATGATGATTTTAGTAAATACCATGAACAAATATGATTCTTTGCCAAAGGCAATGATTGAAAAATTATTAATGTTGCTCGCTCCTTTTGCGCCACACATAGCAGAAGAGTTGTGGTCAGAATTAGGTCACAAAAAAAGTATTTTCAAACAAAAATGGCCAGAATATAATCCAAAATTTATTAAAGATACAAAAATTGAATTAATCGTCCAAGTCAACGGAAAAGTACGAGCTCGCATTGAAACCAATTCAGACATTTCTGAAAATGATGCAAAAAATTTAGCAACAAAAAATGAAAAAGTTGGTAAGTGGATTGAAGGTAAAAAAATTGTGAAGGTTATTTTTGTGAAAGGGAAACTTTTAAATATCGTGGTTAAATAAGATTTAAGATTTAGGAATTAAGATTTATGAATAATAAAATTAAAACCTTTACTGACCTTTTGGTTTGGAAAGAAGGTCATAAATTAGTTTTAGAAATTTATAAAGTTACAAAAGATTTCCCCAGAGACGAAATTTTTGGATTAGTAAGTCAAATGAGACGTTGTAGTATTTCTATCACTTCAAATGTCGCAGAAGGTTTTGGCAGAAAAGGCTATAAGGAAAAAATACAGTTTTATTATTTAGCTCAAGGTTCTATGACAGAATTAAAAAATCAATTATTAATAGCAAGAGATGTTGGATATTTAAATGAAAATATTTTTAATAAAATAGCAGAAATATCAAATAACACACATGCTCTTTTGCAAGGTTTAATTAAAAAATCAAAAACATTCTTAAATCTTAATTCCTAAATCTTAAATCTTTTTAAACATGAATATTCACTACTTAAAATCAAGCCATTTTTCTCCTGGGTTTATGACGCTCTTTACAGGTCGCATGATTCAGCATGTTGGTAATGGTTTAATTGGATTGTTTTTACCTATATACTTAATGATTCAATATGGTGGAAAAATAGAGTATGTTTTTTATTTTTATTTAACAAGTCAAATTATTTATAGTTTTTTCTTGCCATTTGGTGTTAGATTTTTGAACAAATTTGGACTTAGACGATCTTTGCAGATTAGTGTTTTCTTTTTTTCGGCTTATTATATTTCATTATTTTTCTTAAAAGATGATATTATTTTATACTCAGGATTAGCTTTGTTTTTTTTAACAATTGGTCGTACATTATTCTGGCTTCCTTTTGGTACTGACCTTGCAAAATTTACTGATAAGTCAAATAGAGGAAAAGGAATAAGCATGATGTGGGCTTCTCGTACAACATTAAGTGTTTTAATGCCTCTAATTTCGGGATTTTTATTAGCTTATTATGGATATTCGGTGGTTTTTATTTTAGCAATTGCAACATATTTAAGTTCAATTTTTGCATATTTAAAATTACCAAGAACTTATGAGCGTTATTCGTGGGGATATTTTGAAACTTGGAAACATTTTTTTGCTAAAGAAAATAGAAGATTGGTTTATTCCAACATGGCTAATGGTGCAGAAAGTGTTGTGGGTATAATTATTTGGCCAATTTTTATTTGGCAATTACTTAATGAAAATTATGTAGTCGTTGGTGGTTTATCCTCGTTAATTGTTTTTGTAACTGTATTTATACAACTTATTGTTGGAAAATATACGGACACAATGAATAAAAGAAAAATGATTCATTGGGGAAGTGCATTATATGCAATTGGATGGGTTGGAAAGATTTTTGTTTTAACTTCTATGCAAATTTTTGCAGTGGGAGTTTATCACAATATTGCAAAAATATTTAAAGACACTCCGTTTGATGCCTTAAATTATGAACTTATGGCAGATCGCGGTCATTTCGTTGATGAATATACAGGTTTAAAAGAAATAGCAGTTAGTTTTGGTAAAATGTTTATGCTTGCTTTTGTAATTATAATAGTTTCTAGCTTTGGTCTTAATTGGACATTTGCTCTTGCTGCTTTAGCAAGCTTATTCATTAATTTCTTATAAAAATTTCACATTACAACACTGTCATCCTGAACGAAGCAAAGCGTAGTTGAAGGATCTCGAAAATTAAGTGACATCGCATCCATAACGGGATCTTTCGACTCACATTCGTTCGCTCAAGATGACAAATACAACCATGAAATACAAAATATTAACATTATTATTCATTTTTCTCCCTCTCACAATAAGTGCTGAAACACTACCACAAAGACTTTTAGGCAACATCCTATTACAAGTAGAACAAAATGGGGAGGCTTGGTATATTAATCCAAATGATACTAAAAGATATTTTTTAGGTCGTCCAGCTGATGCTTTTGAAATAATGAAAAAATTTGGAATAGGCATTACAAACAATGATTTGTTAAAAATAGAAATTGGAGAAATGACTTCTTTCATTGATTACTTAAAATTAACAGATACAGATTCTGATGGTTATAATGACGCAGAAGAAATGATAAGTGGTTATAATCCTTATGGTGAAGGAAAAATAATCTTTGATTTAGATTTTGCTAGTAAATATCTGGGGAAAATATTCTTACAGGTTGAAAAAAACGGAGAAGCATGGTATATTAACCCAAAAGATGCTAAAAGATATTTTTTAGGTAGACCTAGTGATGCTTTTGAGGTAATGAGAAAATTAGGTATTGGAATAACTAATGTCGATTTGTCTACATTTTTAGTTGGAGAAATTAAAATCAATAAACCACAGCCACTACCTAAACCTCAACCCCCAGAAAAAGAGTCAGCCGATCAAGTTATGAAAAATGTCGGAAAAGCAATTATCGCTAACAACAAGAATAAAACTCTAAGCTATTTTACCTCCAAGATGCAAAAATCAATTAACTATTCAATGGATTATCTAGGTTCGGAATCAAAATTTACGCTTGGCAATATCTTAATGGGTTCTAAATATTCTTATACGGAAGATAATAAAAGAGTTTATACTAATTATTTTTATTTTCAAGATGGAAAGGTTGATGTTAAATTTTATTTGATTGAAGTGGGTGACAGTTGGAAACTAGATAATTTATAGAATTATATTAATCATTTTATAATAAATTATATGACAAATAAAAAACTATTAAAAATATTTTCAATAAGCGGATTTTGCTTTCTACTAATTATTGGAATTTACTTTATTCCTAAAATAGCATTAGAGGCAAGATGGAATATACTTGCCAAACAAGCAAAAGCATCGGGTGGTGGAGCATATCAAATTGGACTTATTGGCACAACTCAAATACAATGCATACAATCTTGTTGTACCCCAACATGCACTTGCTGTGCAGGAGGAACATTGTGCATAACTAAAGACGTTGCTACTTGTGCTATGTATTCTGAAATTAGTGGAATGCAGGCTGGAGGAATGGGTACTATGGCCTTATTTTCACAAACCGCAACTGGAATGGCTGGCTATAAAATGGGTGATGATATAATTGCTGCTGGCATGAGTATGACACAAATGGATAATGGAGTATTAGCAACACCTGGTGGCTGTAGTGGTTGTATAGGTAAACTTGATACTAGCGAAAAATTTGTAATGTGGCTTAGTGATTTCTTTATAGCTGGAAGGAAAAATTAATGGATATTCAAAACAAAACAATAAATCTCTGTAATAAATACAATATAAAACCAGCTCGTTCAAAAGGGCAAAATTTTTTAATTAACAAGGACATCTATGATAATATAATTGAAAAAGCTGATTTAAATAAAGATGATACAGTGCTAGAAATTGGACCAGGCTTGGGGTTTTTAACAGAAAGATTAGCAAAAAAAGTAAAAAAAGTAATTACGGTTGAACTTGATGATAAATTAGCGGAGGTACTAAAAATTAGATTAAAAAAACAAAATATTAAAAACGTAAAAGTTTTAAATGAAAATATTCTTGACTTGTCATTGCGAAGAAATGAAAACGACTGCGACAATCTTATAATAGACAATAAAAACAAGATTGCTTCACATTCGTTCGCAATGACAGATTGTTATAAAATTGTAGCAAATCTTCCATACAATATTACTTCAGTTTTTCTTCGTAAATTTTTAAGTACTGAAAACAAACCAAAATCTCTAACATTAATGCTTCAAAAAGAAGTAGCCGAACGCATTACTGCCATTCCTGGAAAAATGAGTTTACTAGCTGTTTCTGTTCAATTTTATGCAAATCCTAAAATACTATTCAAAGTTCCAAAAGAAAACTTTTATCCATCCCCAAAAGTTGACAGTGCAATAATCAAAATAAATTGTCATTGCGAACGAATGTGCGGCAATCTCGTTAATCAAACAATAAATGAAAAAAAATTTTTCAGATTAGTAAAACATGGTTTTAGCTCTAAACGAAAAATGTTAAAAAAGAATTTAGCTGGAGGCTATCACATCTCTCAAGATGAAGTAATAAAAAAAATACAAAAAGCTGGTTTTAATAAAAAAGTCAGAGCCCAAGAATTATCTGTTAATGATTGGATAAAGTTGTATCAGACTATGTAAATAATAATTATAAAATAAAATAAAATAAAAAAATATAATAAAATATAAAATAACTTTAAAGAATAATAAAATTTTAAATCATAGCATTAGTGTACGATCGTATCTAAATGCTATGATTTAAAATTCTATCACGCTTTAAATAATTGTCATTGCGAGAAGGAGCTAAAGCGACGACGTGGCAATCTCGTTGAATTACGCAGAGTTGCTTAATTAATGAGAGATTGCCACGTCGCTCCGACTCCTCGCAATGACAGGGAAAAGTACATAATCTATGAGATTTACTATGTATTTGTTCGTAATGATAGTTATTTAACTTTGCATTAAAACTCTGACTAATTGTAATTCGTCATAATCAAATTCTCCGTTAAAATATTCAAAGACTGGTTTTAAAAATTCGTTTCCGAATTTATTAAAACCTTTTTTAATTTTCTCATACCTATCTCTGGGAAGTTTTAAGTATTCTAAATCTAAATTTTCACCAGCATCAATTAATTTTTCAATATGTTTTATAATTGTGTTTGGTTTTTTGTCTTGACGTTTAGCAATAGCATCAATTGAAATTTTCTTTTTCAATAGTTCTTTAGTCTGAATATAATATTGTGATTTATAAATTTTCACTTCTTTTGTTTTTATTTTTTTTATGGGTTTATTATTAATTTCTTTTGGCTCAATATTATTTTCTGCTGAAAATCCTGAAATTGTTTCAATAAAAATATCACCAAATTTTTTAAATTTCAACTCACCAACTCCAGAAATTTGTTTAAAATTAGCCTTATTATTAGGAAAATAATAAGCCATTTCTTGTAGGCTCTTATCACTAAAAATAACATAAGGCGGAACATTATTTTCTTCTGCTAAAATTTTTCTAATTTTCCGTAAGATTTCAAAAAGTTTTGTATTATAATTAATACTATCTTTTTGCGTCTGTTTTTTATCAACAATATCAATTTTCTGTTTTGGAAGTTCAAGCCTGTTATCACTTTGTAAAAAATTTGCTCCCTTGTGAGTAATTGATAATGTTGGATATGTTCCATCAGATTTCATTGAATAATCAAGATTATTTAAATGATTAATAATCTGACCAAGTTCGTTGGCTGTAAAATCTTTTACAATCCCAAAAACAGATAACTTATCATGATTATTTCTTTTTACTCTTTGGACTTTCTTACCAAGTAAAACATCAATAATATAATTTTTTCCAAAACGATTTCCAGTTCTAATAATTGCTGATAATATTTTTTTTACAATTTCAGTAGCATCAAACATTTCAACTTCTGTTAAACAAATATCACAAGAATGACAATTATCTTTTTTTAAATTTTCGCCAAAATATTTAAGCAAATATTTTTTTCTGCAAGTTGTTAATTCTGCATAATTTAGAACTTCATTCAATTTTTCCTGAGCCTGTTGTCTTTCTTTGTCATTTTCAATTTGATTAATAAAAAATTCATGCTTACGAGTATCAGCATAAGTATAAAACATTACGCACTCACTCGGAAGTCCATCTCTGCCCGCTCTGCCTATTTCTTGATAATAGCCCTCAAGAGTTTTTGGATAAGTATAATGTGCAACTAGCCGTACGTCTGGTTTATCAATTCCCATACCAAAAGCAATCGTTGCTACAATTATATTAATCTGATCTTTTATAAAAAGCTCTTGAACTAATTTTCGTTTATTCGTTTCCAGGCCTGCATGATAAGCACCGGCGTTATATCCATTTAACTTTAAATTTTCTGCAATTTCTTCAGTTTCTTTTCTTGAAAAACAGTAAATTATTACAGATTCATTTTTATATTTATCTACTAAATTTACCAATTTTGGAAAAGCTTTTTTCTTTTCAATAACCGAAACATTCAAATTCTCTCTATCAAAACTAGAAATAAAAGTTTTAGCTTGATTTAAATTAAGCTGATTTAAAATATCTTGACGTACTTTATTTGTCGCAGTCGCAGTTAAAGCAATCAATGGAACTTGTGGAAAAAGTCTTTTAAGTTCATTTAAATTGCGATAATCTGGTCTAAAATCATGACCCCATTCACTAATACAATGTGCTTCATCAATAGCAATTAACGAAATATTTAATTGTTTTAAAAAGTTTTGAAAAGGCAATAAGGCAAATCTTTCTGGTGCGATATATAGAATTTTGATTTTATTTTCTCTTGCTCGATTGCAAATGTCTATAATCTGATTTGACAACAAACTAGAGTTAATAAATTCAGCTTCAACTCCGTTGGCTCGCAAAGAATCAACCTGGTCTTTCATTAAAGCAATAAGTGGTGAAACAACTAAAGTAATTCCACTTAATTTAATTGCAGGAAGTTGATAACACAAAGATTTACCACCGCCTGTCGGCATTAAAACAAAAGAGTCATTTTTCGCAATGACATTATTTATAATTTCTTCTTGCAATGGACGAAAATCATCATATCCAAAGTATTTTTTTAATATAGTTTTCATGTTATTATCATCCTCACAAAAGCAAGAATTCAGAATTTATTTTTATAATTTAAGTTTACCTTAATTTAAAGATTTTGTTAAGATTGATAATATATTGACATTTAGTATAAATAGTATATATTATAATTCAAGGCTCTTTTATTGAAATAGTTATATTGAAATCATTTTTAAAAATCTTAAAGAGAGGATAAAGTTATGGGAAGTGGTCAATGGTTTTTTAAATTTTTAATGCGTGTTGAAGCTAAAACAGATATTGGCAACATGATAAAAATAAATCAAGAAATTAAAATGCCATTATTCTTGGTGTTCTGCAAAAAAGATGCTAAACGTTTAGCAGAAGATTTTGTTAATAAAATTGAAACTGCTATTAAAACAAAAGATAAAAACTTTTTCAAATCCTATTATAGAGATATTGAGTATGAAGATGTCATATCATTTAGTGAATTTTCTGTATGTTTTGAAGAAAGCTTGAATGTTCAAAAAAGATTTTATTGGTAAATTATTTCATTTCCTCGGTAAATTGTAAAATTACCGAGGATTTTTATTTTAAAAAATGCCAACATTGACTGTTTGTTCTTTGTGGTATATTATTAAATTAGGTAAAATAAGCAAAAGTTTAATACTTTTCTTTTTTTAAGGGATTTTTTATTTGTTTAATAATAATTCGCAGAATTCGCAGTTAATTCGCAGATTCGCATTATAATTTATGAGTATATTTAATAAAATATTTGGTGATCCAAATGAGAAAATTGTAAAAAAATTACAACCAATTGTTGATGAAATTAATGGTTTTGAAGAAAAGTTAAAGAAAATGAGTGATGAAGAATTGAAAGATAAAACTGAGGAATTTAAGAAGAAACTTGGAGTTACAGATCATAAATCACGCATCATAAATATTAATGACAGTGAAAAAGAGGAATTGAATAAAAAACTGGATGAAATATTACCAGAAGCTTTTGCTGTAACTCGTGAAGCTTCAAGGCGTGTTTTAAAACTTCGTCATTATGATGTTCAGCTTGTTGGTGGAATTATTTTGCACAAAGGGCAAATTGCGGAAATGAAAACTGGTGAAGGTAAAACTTTAGTAGCTACTTTGCCACTTTATTTGAATGGTTTAACTGGACGAGGCGTCCAGCTTATTACTGTTAATGATTATTTATCTAGAATTGGTGCTGGTTCAACTGCACCTGTATTTCATCTCTTAGGTTTAACGACTGCTGTAATTGCACACGAATCAGCTTTAATTTATGATCCTGAATTTAGTGATAACTCACAATATGACGATAGATTAAAACACTTTAGATCAATAAGCAGACAAGAGGCTTATGATTGCGATATTCTATACGGAACTAATAACGAATTTGGTTTTGATTATTTACGTGACAATATGGCTTCAGGACTTTCAGAAAAAGTGCAAAGAGAATTAAATTATTCAATTGTAGATGAAATTGATTCCATTTTAATTGATGAAGCTAGAACTCCTTTGATTATTTCAGCACCAGCGGAAAAATCTACTGATAGATATTATAAATTTGCTCAACTTGTTTCACAACTTTCGGAAAATAAAGATTATAATATTGATGAAAAAATGAGAGCCTCCACTCTAACAGAGGAGGGAATTTCCAAAATGGAAAAATGGCTCGGGATTGATAATATTTATACAACAGGTGGGATTAGGGAGGTGCATCACATTGAACAAGCCTTAAAGGCTCATGCTTTATTTAAACGCGAAAAAGATTATGTGGTACAAGACAATGAAGTAATTATTGTAGATGAATTTACTGGACGTTTAATGCATGGTAGAAGATATTCAGAGGGCTTACATCAAGCAATTGAAGCTAAAGAGAAGGTAGAGATTCAAAGAGAATCACAAACACTAGCTACAATTACATTTCAAAATTATTTTAGAATGTATGAAAAATTATCTGGAATGACAGGTACGGCCGCAACAGAAGCTGAAGAGTTTGCTAAAATTTATAAATTAGAAACTGTAATGATTCCAACCAACGAGCCTACTATTAGAAAAGATTTAAACGATTTAATTTATAAAACTGAACTAGGAAAATTTAAGGCAGTAATTAAAGAGGTGAAAGAAAGAAGTTCTAAAGGTCAACCAATTTTAATTGGTACTATTTCTATTGAAAAAAATGAAATGCTTCTTGATATGATGATTCGTGAAGGTTTGAAACCGTTAATTTTGAATGCGAAAAATCATGAAAAAGAAGGTAAAATTATTTCCGAAGCAGGAAAACCTGGATCAGTTACAATTGCTACAAATATGGCAGGACGTGGTGTTGATATTATGCTTGGCGGAACTCCTCCCGAAAAAGATGATCCAACTTATCCAGACTGGGAAAAAGAACATGAGAAAGTAGTAGAAGCAGGAGGCTTATTAGTAATTGGTACAGAACGTCATGAATCAAGACGTATTGATAACCAACTTCGTGGTAGATCAGGTCGTCAAGGAGATCCTGGTGAATCACGTTTTTACATTTCTGGAGATGATGATTTGATGCGTATTTTTGGCGGAGATAGAATGAAAAGTTTAATGACAACATTACGATTACCAGAAGACATGCCAATTGAAAATAAATTAATTTCGCGTTCAATTGAATCAGCACAAAAAAAAGTAGAGGGAAATAATTTTGACATGAGAAAACATTTAGTTGAATATGATGATGTTATTAATAAACACAGAGAATCTATTTACAAAAGAAGAAATAATATTTTAGCTTTAAATGAAGAGTTATCTGACACTGAAGACAAAGCTGAAGAGTTAGAAAAAGAAAATAACAATGAAGGTTTATCAGAAGTTGTGCTTGAAATGGTTCAAGGCGAACTTGAACAAGTTGTATATTTTCATACTGCGGGCGAAAATATTAATGATTGGAATTTAAAAGAAATTAAACAAGTTGCTTCAACAATTTTTCCCGTCACAGAAGATATAAAAACTGATTTAGATAAATTTGTAGAGAGTGATCACAAACACGATCAAGCAAAAGCAAGAACTGAAATTATTGAATATTTTGAAAAACAAGCCAGAAATATTTACACAGAAATGAAAAAAAGAATTGAAGATTTAGGTGTTAATTGGAAAGAAATTGAAAAATCAATTTTGATCAGATCAATTGACACTTTATGGGTAGAACATCTATACACAATGAGTTCTGTGCGACAGGGAATTGGACTTAGAGGATACGGACAAAGAGATCCGCTTGTTGAATATAAAAAAGAAGCCTATCGTCTTTATCACGAACTCAATGGTTTAATTCAAAAAGAAGTAGTGTATAGTGTCTACAAGGTAGGAATGGCTTATGACGGTGCAGAACAAATACAAGCCCCAAGCTTAAGCGATAGAGCAACTCAATTCACAGCCCCAGCAAAAATAATGTCTTCAAATACATCATCAATTGCTCAATTTTCTAAAAAAGAAAATGAAAGACAATCTGTTAATATAACTAAAACTAAAGCCAAGAATGAAGATGGCACAAAAATAGGAAGAAATGATCCTTGCCCGTGTGGAAGTGGTAAGAAATATAAAAAATGTTGTGGAAGATAAATGTTATAAATTAAAGCACGGTGGTGCTGGTAACATCAAACATACTATTTATAATAAAGTTAACTATACCGTAGGAGGCGAGCATTATAATTATTCCCAATACAGCTCCTGATATCATTTTTTTTGCTTCGTCTGCTTTATCTTCGTTTCCTCCGCTTACCATCCATTTAAATCCAGCAAGCATAATTATCAACACAGCAAAAAGACCTAAAAAAGTCATAGCAATTTTAAGTAAACTCACTATCATATCCCTTGGATCAGCTTTTCCGAGCCCAATTTTTGATTCAAATTGACCTTGATAACCTCCCCAAAGCATTTCATCTGTAGTTATTGCAGAAGCTTGGCTACCTGAGAAAAAAGTCAAAATTAAGCAGAATAGAATACTAAGAAGTAATTTTTTTTTAGTAAATTTTATTTTCATTAATGTAAATTATTTTTAAAAGCTTATAACATCATTCTATAATTTTTTCATTTTTTTGACAAGTCTTAATTTATACTACCTCATTGTCATTCTGGAACGGACATGCCCAACCGGCAGGGTAGCGATAGAATCCCATGAATTATGCAACGTTGCCTAATTCATGGGATCCTATCGCTTTAGCTCCAGGATGACAAGTGAAAATTACCTGTCACTGTGAACAAATACGTAGTAATCTTATTCTATATTTCTATTATCAACAAAAAATTGTTATAATATAAATAATATGAAAAATAAATTTTATAAAAACTTATTAATTCTTGGGATAATAAGTATTGTAATTATTGTCTTAGTTTTTATAACCTTTTCTTTCATAAAAGAAAAGGTTGAAATCAGGAATGAGAATAAAGTTAATGAACTGGAAGTTGATTTTCTTGATATTGGGCAAGGTGATTCTGTTTTGATTCAAACTACTTACGGACAAAATATAATTATTGACGGAGGACCCGATGATAGTGTTTTAGACGAACTTGAAAAAGTTTTACCGTGGTGGGATAAAAAAATTGATTTAATGGTTTTAACTCATCCACATTCAGATCATGTAACTGGTTTAATTTATGTATTAGACAAATATGAAATCGGTAAGATAATGTATACAGGTGTAAACCATACTGCTCCTGGTTATTTAGAATGGCTTGAAAAAATTAAAAATAAAAATATAGAGATATTATTAATTGATCAACAACAAAAAATAGAACTAGGCAAAGAATCTTTTTTAGAAATTTTATATCCAAATACTAGCTTATTGCATAAAGAAATTGATAATTTAAATAATACTTCGGTGATAGTAAAATTAACACATGGTGAAACAAAATTTCTTTTCGCAGGAAATGCTGAGAAAGAAATTGAAAAAGAATTACTTGAAAATAAAGTTGATTTAAATGCTGACGTTTTTAAAGTTTCACATCACGGATCTAACGACTCAAACACTGAAGAATTTTTAAAAGCTATAAGTCCTAAATATGCAATAATTCAAGTTGGAAAAAATAACAAGTTTCATCATCCACACAGTAGAATTATAAAAAGACTAGAAAGAACAGGTGCAAAAATTTTTAGAAATGATGTAGATGGTTTAGTAAAAGTATTTAGCGATGGAGAGAATATAAGAATTGATTAATAATTAATTTAACAAAAAATATGTGTCTATTTTGTAAAATCGTAAAAAACGAAATCCCTTCATCTAAGGTTTATGAAGACAATAAAGTTTTAGCTTTTATGGATATTGCTCCAATAAATCCTGGGCATGTTTTAGTGGTACCAAAAGATCATTATGCCAATATGGAAGAAATTCCAGAGGATTTACTTGCTTCTGTAATGTTTGTTGTTAAAAAAATAGGCAAAGCTATGAAAAGTGGCTTAGGAATAGAAGCTTATAACATTCAAGAAAATAACGACCCAATCGCTGGTCAAATAATTCCGCATATCCATTTCCATATTATCCCAAGATACAAAAATGACAAATTAAAACTTTGGCCAGGTAAGAAATACAATGATGGTGAAATTGATAAAGTTGTTGAAAAAATTAAGAATGAATTGAATTAATAAAATTAAATATATTATGAAAAAAAACAAAGATATAGGAAAATTTTTAATTACATCATCGTTTTTGTTATTTGTTTTTGATCAATTTGGCGGTAACATAATTTCAAACTTTTTAGGTAAATTATTATGCAATAGTTTTTGTTTACAAAAAATAGATAGTTTATTTACAAACTATCCTTGTGGCACTAATTCTAATATGTACTTTACAATTTTACTTTTTATTTTATTAGTAATTGGAATTAGCCTGTTATTTAGTTCAAACATTGAGAAAGATGATGATGATAAAAATAAAATATTAAATAAATATTAAATAAATTTTATGGCAAAAATATTATATGGTGTTGCAGGTGAAGGATCTGGACATTCTTCTCGTGCAAAAGAAATCATTAGACACCTAGAAAAAAATAAACATATTGTAAAAGTTGTATCTTATGATAAAGGTTTTAAAAACTTAAGTCCTCATTTTGATGTAGAAAAAATTTTTGGTTTACATTTTTCTTTTGTTAATAATAAAGTTGAACCAATTGGGACTATTTTCAAAAATTTAATAAAACTTCCTGAAGCAATAGAAAGCATTGCAAGAGTAAAACAAATCGTAAAAGACTTTAAACCAAATATTATATTTTCTGATTTTGAACCAATTTCAGCAATTGTAGCAAATTTAAAAAAAATACCTCTTATCTCAATTGATAATCAACACAGAATTACAAAAACTAAAATTGAATATCCAAAAAAATACAAAAAAGATGCCTTAGCGGCTAAAGCAGTCACTGATTTAATGATTATAAAAGCCAACGCTTATTTGGTAACAACTTTTTTTAATGCAAAAACAATAGACAAAAAAACTTTTATTTTTCCTCCAATTTTAAGAGATAAAATATTAAAAAAGAAAATAACTAAAAAAGATTTTATTTTAGTTTATGTCACAAGTGAGTTTGATGAACTAACTGATATTTTAAAAAAAATAAATAAAAAATTCATTGTTTATGGTTTTAATGAAAATAGAAAAGAAGAAAATTTAATTTTCAAAAAAGCAAGCCAAGATGGATTCTTAAATGATCTCGCTAGTTGTGAAGCAATAGTAGCAAATGCGGGTTTTACATTAATCACTGAAGCTCTACATCTACAAAAGCCTTATTTAGCATTACCGGTAAAAGGACAATTTGAACAGGTCTTAAATGGCTATTATCTTGAAAAATTAAATTACGGAAAATACTGGGATTCACTAAACAAAGAAAAAATTGAATCTTTCTTGTTTAATTTGGATTTATATAGAGAAAATTTAAAGAAATACGAAAAAAATGACAATTCTAAAATTTTAGAAAAAATTGATGAATTAGT
>JAGLJW010000054.1 GCA_023142215.1 Candidatus Parcubacteria bacterium | reverse complement strand
TGATCGCCTTCAGCGACATGCCCATGATACAACAAATTATAGCAGCCGTAGGAATTATGAAGATGTTCACGAGGTTTTATTGTATTCAAATGATATAATGATAGAAGTTGTTGATTAAAGCTCGGCTCGGCAACTCAAAAATTCTTTCAGAATTTTTGCCCTTCGGATCATCTAACAAGGGCTATACGGCTACGGCTTTCAGCCTTCACCCAAATTTTGCTATCGCAAACTTCGTATAGCCCTATATGCTAGACAAAATTAATAATTTATTTGCAATAATTTTCTCATGAACAAAAATCTCAAAAAGAATCTTAAGCGTATTTTTCTGGCTCAACTCGTAGCCATGTTGTTGCCAATCGTTTTTTTCATAATCATGGGGATACTTTATTACTCTGGCAAAATAATCATTATGTATTTTTTCCTTTTGATTTTAATAGTATTCCTTTTTATCTTAAGCATTTTAATCATGACTGGTAAATACCAAACTGTTCTCAATTCTTTCTGGAAAGACGTCTTAATCTTTGAATTTTTCGAAAGAAAATATCACAAAATATGGGGTTTCTTTTTGCTTATCATGAGTGCGTTATTTTTAATAACAATTGTAAAAATGGGTTTTGATATTTTAATGGACTTAAACAGTTAAAAATAATTGCAAACAAATTATTAACTCAAGGGGATGCTGTGTTTTCACTACACTCCGCTACCGCTACGTTCCGCTCATCCTCGCCTAACAAGTGATAACTGGAAAATTGCTCAACCCGCAATTTTCCCAAATTTTTAATTCTCTTTTTTTGTGATATAATAATGTATAATAATAAAAAAAATAATTAATATGAAAACTAATAAAAAAATCATCTATGCCCTACTCTCCTTGTTAATAGTAATTTTGTTTGGATATATCTTACAACATAAAAATTCATCACAAGAACAAGATTATTATGGCACTGTTGCAGATATAGACATGCAAGAAAAAATTGGATTAAGCAATTATGAGCTTCAAACCAATAGCGACTCAACTACATTGCATTTTCCAAAAACAAAGATAGGAGATGTTTATGTTGAAAAAACAATAACTTATAACAAAGATGGTTCTGGAGAAATTGTACTTGAGCTTGAAGGTGATGGTGAATATGTTGAGATTATTCCTAAATCTTTTGCCAAACATGTTGATGATATTGAATTTTCCGTTGAACCTGATGAAATAATAAACGAAGATCCTATTGTAAAATGGATGATTGATACTATTAAAAACAGAATTACTAAAATTGTCATAAAAGTAAAAAAAGTCGCTTACAAAGAAGGTAAAAAAACAGGTGAATCTCAAGGTTTTACAGGATTTAGAGATTCAATATTAAGCGGAGAATTTAATTTTTCTAAAATAAAAAAAGAAGCTAAAAAAGCTGGTTTAGAAGCTGGAATAAAAGCTGGAGCTAATGAAATGATTAATCATCTTGAAGATTTCGTATTCATTTCAGATCTTTCAATATGCGTAAGTAAAAAAGGTAAAGAAGCTCAATATAATTGTCTTATGTTATTAGTAAGTAAGCATCCTAGTTGGTTTGATTGCAATGAAATGTTTTCTGAAAAAAATCATCCTTATGTAGCTAGACTATCCTGTGAAGCTATAAAGAATGACGATATAAATATTTGCGACAAAGAATATAGAGATTATGACCCTGAAAATCCTGAAACAGGTTTAACTGTATGCCAAAGACATTTCTTTAAAATTAAAGCACTAACTTGTAATAATCTTCCTGAAAATGAAAAAGCATTATGCATCATTGAACTTATCAGGGAAATTGAATACAAAGAATGTTGTAATGAATTTCCAATGGATATTGAAAAATGTTCAACTAAGAATAAAAAAGAGACTGACAACAAGGAACATGAAGAAAAAGAGACTGACAATAAAGACTCTGCTGTTGAAAAGTTTGATTGCCCAATTCCCGCAGGAGCAATTCACGAAGTAACAAGTTATAAAGATATATGGAAAGATAGTGATGGTAAAACTGTTGGATTATACCTACGCTATTACGACTACAAAAGAAAAATCATAGCAAGTGCTCTATGCTACAATGCTGAAGGTAAAGGACATGGAATAAGCAAATCGTGGAACAAAGATGGAACACTCAAAAAAGATTGTCTTTACGAAAATGGTGTAAAAATAAGTTGTGAAGAGATTAAAGAAGCAGTAGATAATACTCCATTCGTACCCATTGGCAGCAAGGCTTGTGCAGAAAGAGAAAAAAATTGCAAAGGTATGAATCCACTGGATAGTTATGCTAGCACAGAAATACCTACAGTTAGTTGTAGATGTATAAACAACAAAATAATAACTTGTAACGATAAGCAATGTTCTGAAATGACAGAAGAAAAGAAAAAATTAATTTGCTTATCTTTCAGGGATAGATGCTCTAATCCTATACTAGATCAAGGCGTCATGTGGGAATATGGTTTTAAATGTGAATGTATCGGCAACGTAATTGTTTCTTGCACTGATGGAATGTGTGAATAATAATAAAATTAATTTGCAGATATACTATCACTTGTTTCTTTATTGTTCAGTGGACTATAATCTAAACCACTGAAAACAACATCAGCTACCGTAAAAGTAAATGTTCCGTCAAAATTTCTTATACTATCTGAAGTTAATATGACTTCTCCGCTACTATTTGTTAATCCGGCATCGCTATCATTTGTTAATCCACTCCAGTCCCCATAAACATTAGCATTTTCCACGGCAATACCATTGTTGTCGGTAATAGTTATAATTGCTGTAGCATAAGTGTACCAACCGTTCAATTTTATTTTGCTAGTGGACATTGTAATATCTGAAACATGCATTGTGCCATCTAATACTTCAGTTATTGTAATTGTTACCGTATCTGTATTTGTAAGTCCATTATTGTCAGTAACAGTTAGTGTCACATTGTGTACTCCTATTGCAAAATTATAATCAATTTTATCACCATCTCCCAACAATGTACCTCCCTCAGTCCACACAAAAGAAGATATAGTTCCATCAGAATCATAAGAATTAGAACCGTCTAGTGTAATTAATTCAAATCCATTATCGTCACTGTCAATTGAAACTTGATCGATTCCAGCATTAGCTATTGGTGATTGATTTTCTGTTGCTTGACTTAATGTAAATTTTACCGCATCTGCTACAACATATCTATTAGTATTATCAGAAAGTTTAATACTGGCATTTCCAGCTTTAAAATAAAGAGTATCTATTAAAACCCATTTGCCTCCATTTATTTTTTGGTCTACTAATATTGTTTTATATAAATTTAAACCATCTGTATCTTGATAAGTTATGGTATAAGGAGCATTGCGCGCTCTATCAAGTCCTGATGTGTACCAAACATAAACATTATAATTTCCATCACTAACTAAGTTAGCTTGCCATTCAAAAGTTTCATTTCCATTTCCTCTGCCATTAACAAAATAATTTGTAGCATAAAAACCAGCCACATTGGTACTACTAGTCCATTCTCCAGGAACACTTATTGTATTATCATCTAAATTATCAACAATTACGCTGTATTCATTTTTAAAATTACTATGGGCTACAGATGAAATTATATTATCGTTTCCATCAAGAGCTCTAATATAAAAAACATAATTAGCTCCATGCTCTAAATCGTTTGATTGAAATGTAATACTATTATTAATAGTACTAAACATTTCTATATTCCCAAGATTAAACCAAGCTGTTTCCCATAATTGATTTTCTGGCATTTTTATTATTTTTTCTAAGATACATTGATATTTTACTGCTTCTTGAAGTGACCAATCAAATGTTATTGTTCCAGATTCAATATTGTTTGTGGTAGAAAGTGCAATGTTTGGAAGTGCTATTTCATCTATTATATAGCTTTTAATATCACCTAATTGATTATGTAAAAAAATTCCAGGACAAGCAGTTGCGCCTACATCGCTATGCCCTATTACATTGTCTAAATTATAATGCCATTTATCATCGTAACGTAAAAAATCACTAGTTGCACTTGGGTCTATTCCTCTGCTATCAGCAACAAAAGCTAAAACTTTTTTTATTCCCAAAAGTTGAACATCAGATATTTCAGAATTTTCAAAATTTCCTAACGCAGAAACTCCGAAACTGCCACTATTATAGCTTGCTGCATGAGCTCCTTCAATATCTAAAACCATTATTTGATCTTCAGAAGGCTCAGAACGTGTATGATTTTCTCCATGTGTTCCATATCGTCCTTCATAAATATTACCTGTGGCATCAACTAAAGCATTGTATCCTATATCACCCCAGCCTTGAGTAACTGCATGATAATAATAAATACTGCGTATTGTAGCTTTATTAGTTTCTAAATCTTCCACATCATTCAAGGTGTCTGTGTGGTGTATTATTAACTTTCGTGTACCATGATAGGAGCGAGACCATTCTTCATTTCCATCTGTTGCGTTTCTATAACTTTCATCAGCTCCCCAATCTTCACGACTGATAACATTAATAGTATATCCATTAGGTGAAATTTTTTGCGTACCAACGTCTTCAGCAATGCTACGTGGAATAAAACTTAATTTTTTAACAACTTGAGATGATTCTTCTCCTGAATTAAGAAAAGTGAATGTTAAAGTTTTTAATTTTGGAGAAACTCCTTTTTCTGCTATGAACTCTATTTTAGCCTGAGCAAAAGCTGCTTTTTTTGTTCCAATCAACGAAGAAAAAGTTTCATTTTTTTTAATACCATCTCTACCAGCATCTCTTTCTGCATTAACCTTTATCCATTTACTAAAATTTTTACCGTCATTGCTTGTTCGTATATAAGCCTCAATAAAAGCTCCATCAAATAGTTCTTCATTCCAATGCAAACCAATATGTAATGCCTCAAAAGGTGCTTTAACTATCGGTGAAATATATTCCCCATTTTCATTTGCCAATAAACTTATTTCGGTTTTTCCATTTTTCTCAACTATTTTTAAATTTTTCATTTCTCCACTTCTAAAATTTTCCATTTTCTCTATTTTTTTATCAAAAGCAAGAGTTTTATAAATTGTCTTAGCACTTATTGTTGGAGTAAATAGACATAAGGTAAAAATTAAACTAAAACAAAGTAAGGTGATGGTAGTTTTTAAAAAATATTTTTTCATAATTTTGTTTTTTGTAATATCGCAATTTTATAATGCAAAATTTATTTTAATTATTTACTCACCTTACGCACCAATCCCT
>JAGLJW010000053.1 GCA_023142215.1 Candidatus Parcubacteria bacterium | reverse complement strand
GTGATGGCTATTTTGATGGAGACGAAGTTAGAGATGGTTTTGATCCGAATGATAATGGTGAATTAAATAATGAATTGAATTAATAACAATGTTAAAAAAACATAAATTTATTAAAATATTAGCGATTTCATTTTTGTTAGTAGTTTTTTTTAGTTGTAAAAATCTTATCAAAGCACAAACCCAACACAAAGACACTATAGCTGTTAGAGTTATAGTAAATCCAGAACATTATTCTCCAATGCGTTGGTATCAAGAACAAGGATTTATAGGTTCTCCTCAAAAGATGGTTGTTGATGGTTATCAAGCCATTCGTGATGGTCGGACTGTTTATGTTGGTGCTGCTAATGTGCAAGCGGGAGATTTGTATACTAATATTTATTTAATGAGCTATAATCAAGACGCTGAACAGGACACAATGGATATTTATTCGCGACTACTTAAGCGTTGGAAATTTAATCATAATTTTATGCATGTTCCTTTTGGGACAGGCGAGTGTGTTGGGAAAAATAAATTTTTAACAGGAGTTAATTGTTTTTTAGATTCAGACTGTGAGATTGGTGAATATTGTAATTCAATGAAATCTAATGTAATTCGTGATACCAGGAGATTAGCTGATATAGTTGATATAAAAATAGCTTTAGAGAATTATAATAAAGAATTTGGTCATTATCCAACTATGGAAGCTGGATCATATTTGCCGTATAGGACTCTTTCGGTTTGGCCGAGTTGGAATGAATCTTTCAGAAAAATATTGAATATAGATATTCCTTCTGATCCAATTAATGATATTGGTGACTGTGGTACAGATAATTATAATAAACAAACTTGTTGGGATGACGAAATAAGAGAGTTTGCAGGTACAACGACAGTAAACACTATAGCATTACCAGCTTCGTGTTCGCGAACTTATGTATTTACTGGTAATAAAATAGGTACAAAATATGACGTTTGTGCTGTATTTGATACTACTTACAGTAATATTATTGGTGACTATAAAAATGGTTCTTGTTATAGTTCAAGTGCAGTAAAAGTAGACAAGGTATTACAAAATAGTGCTCCTTATTTTGTAGTTAACACCTTAGCTGGTGGAATAAAAAATAAGGAATATATAGGTTATATTAAAGCCGTTGATTTTGATGGAGATAGATTAACTTGGACTATTGTCGCACAATCAGCATGGCTTGCATCAGGTTGGGTGATGCCAGAATTGCAAAATACTTCAGATATAAATCAGAAACGTTTTTATTCAACAAGTGCTGGAAATGTTGGCAATTATAGTATAACAATTAATATAGATGATGGAAAAGAAAATATTACTAAAACGTTTAATCTGTTGATTTTTCCTTAGGGTTTAAATATAATATAAAATGAAAAATATTAAGTCACAAATTGAATCATTATTGTTCGTTGCCACAAAGTCCATACCGGTAAAACGTATTGCTTTTTTACTTAAAGAAAAAGACATTAAAAGTGTACGAAGTTTATTGATTGAGTTATCTAATCAATATAAAGAAGAGGAAAGAGGTATTAGGATTATACAAAATGAAGATAAGTTTCAAATGGTTAGTGCAGAGGAAAATCTTGATATTGTAAAAAAAATAGTTAAAGATGAAGTCGTTGGTGAACTTAGTAGACCAAGTTTAGAAACTTTAACGATTGTTGCTTATCGTGGAAATATTAGTAAGATTGATTTAAATAGAATCAGAGGTGTAAATTGTTCTTTAATCTTAAGGAATCTTTTACTCCGTGGTTTAATAGAGGCTAAGATTGATGTTGAAAGTGATGAAACATTTTATAATGTAACGCTAGATTTTTTAAGATTTTTAGGAGTATCAAGCGTAGAAGAGTTACCCGATTATGAAAAATTACATAATGAGAAAATTATTGATAGAGTATTAGAAGATGAAAGAGTAAAAGAAGAAGTGTGAATAACACGTAACACATAACACGTAACACGTAACACATAACACATAACACATAACACATAATACGTAACACGTAACAACATAACACATAACAACATAACATATAATTTTTATTTTATCCCCATGAAAATAAAACCAACAATATACATTGTACTATTTTTATTGTGCTCTATATTTTTATATCAGAATTTTATATCTGAAAAAACAGAGATTGATGAAATTTATGTCGGCCAAGTTTTAGGAGTTAATGAAAAAAAAGAGATTAACGATGATTTGTATTTTAGTCAAAAAAGTTTTCCTGAAAATAAAAACTTTTATTTAAGTCCTCTAAAAGTTGGAGAAGAAGAAATAGAGCTTAATAATATCAACGTTGGTTTAATAATGGATTTTAGCACCGAGCGTATTTTGTTTGATAAAAATTCTGAAAAAAAAGTAGCTATTGCTAGTATCACAAAATTAGTAACGGTCTTAATTTTTTTGGATTTAAATTTAGATCTTGAGAGTGTTTATAAAATAACAAAGAATGATAGAGTGAATGGTGGTAGAGTTTATGTCTACAATGGTGATGAAATAACTCTTCGGAATCTATTGCATTTAAGCTTAATTGCTTCTGCGAATACGGCAACTTGTGCTTTAATAAGAGCATCTGGCTTGAGTGAATATGAATTTGTGGAAAAGATGAATGAAAAAATGACGGAGTTGGGTTTTGAAAATACATATTTTTATGATGCGATAGGTCTTGATAATAATTTTTCAACTGCCAGAGAACTTGCTAAATTGGCTAAGATTGCTTTTGATAATAATGTCATTTCTGGTATTGTAATAAAGGATAATTATGAATTTAATACATTGGCAGGAAGAAGGTGCGTCATGAGCAGTACGGATAGATTATTAAAAAATTATCCAAAAAATGAAATAAATTTACTTGGTGGGAAAACTGGTTTCACAAACTTAGCTGGATATTGTTTTGTTGCTAAGTTTTCCAGGAATGATAATGATATTATTTCTGTTGTTCTTGGCGGAGATACTATTAAATCAAGATTTTCTGAGGCTGAAAAAATGGTAAATTGGACTTACAATAATTATATTTGGTAAAAAATGTATCTAATGGTATAATTTAAATGAATTATGAATTATTTAATTTAATAATCTTAAATCTTTTCGCCATCCGCTAGCCAGCGGAGCGAATCTTAATTCTTAAATCTATAAGTAATATGGCTAAAACTGACAAAATTATTATTGCAAACTGGAAGATGAAAATTGGTATTGATGAATCTTTAAAGTTAGCAAAAAAATTAAAAACAAAATTTAAATCATTAAAAGGTGAATTTGTTGTATGCCCAAATTTTCTTTCTTTATTAGAAGTTGGAAAAACATTAAAAGCAAGCGGAATTGACCTTGGTGCTCAAGATGTTTTTTGGGAAGAAAATGGTGCTTATACTGGTGAAATTTCACCTGAAATGTTAGTTGAGGCTGGATGCAAGTATGTAATCATTGGACATTCAGAACGGAGGAAATTTCTAATGGAGAATTATGAAATGATTCACAAAGAAACCAAAGCAGTTATGAATCATGAAGATTTAACTCCTGTAGTTTGTATTGGTGAAAATTGGGATGAACGTAAAACAGATAGAAGAGATTTTGTATTATTTGATCAATTACAACAAGCTTTGAGTGGTCTTGATATTGTGGGAAATCAGCAAATTATTATTGCCTATGAACCTATTTGGGCGATTGGTTCAGGTACGGCAATTGAACCAACTGAAGCTGAATATGCTCATAAAATTATTCGTCTTACATTGAATGATATGTTTGGTATGAAAATTGTAAATAATAATTTTAAAATTATTTACGGTGGAAGTATTAATAGTAAAAATGTGAAGGGGTTTGTTGGGCTTGATAATTTAGATGGAATGTTGGTTGGTGGAGCCAGTCTTGATGCTGATGAGATTTTCAAAGTCGCTAAGGCTGTAATGAGGTAAAGTATAATCTGAATGCTGCGAATTAATATGCGAATTCCGCGAATTGATTCAATGCGAATGTTGTTTGTATATATAAAATAATTTGCGGATTCGCATTATTGTACATGGTTTGTCATATAAAAACAATTGTAAAAAAAGCGATTTCTAATGGTTATGCCATTGGTGCTTTTAATGTTCATAATTTAGAAGCCATACTTGGTGTTGTTAGAGCAGCTCAAAGAGCTAAATCGCCAGCAATAATACAAGTTTCCGAAGGGGCGATAAAATATATTGGATTAAATAATTTTGTAAATATTACTACTGATGCAGTTAAGAATATTGCACCTAGAATTCCAATTGCTTTTAATTTGGATCATGGAAAGAATTTTGAAGTCGTGTCAGATTGTTTAGAGGCAGGGTTTTCTTCAGTTCATATGGACGGTTCATTTTTACCGCTTAATGAAAATATTAAAGTTACAAATGAAGCGATGAAAGAGGCAAAGAAATACGGTGCTTGGGTTCAAGGTGAAGTTGGTCCAATTATGGGTGGTCATGGCAAGATTGGTGGAAAACTGAAAAGTGTTCCTATTGCTGATTTAAATGAGGTTGTTGAGTTTGTTAAGAAAACAAATGTTGATACTTTAGCAGCCGCTGTTGGTACAGCTCACGGTGTTTTTTGTAATGAAACAATTTTAATGCAATTACTCAGAGATATAAAACAAAAAACAAAAAAACCTTTTGTTCTGCATGGTGGAAGTGGTGTTGATATTTTTAAGATTAAAAAATCAATTAAAGAAGGTGTTAATATAATAAATATTGGCACTGATATTAAAGTTGCTTTTTCTGAAACTTTGAAAAAAACTTGTAAAGAGAATAAGCATGAAACTGATCCAAGAAATTTACTTAGACCGACAATTGAAGCTGTTGAAAAGGTTGTATTGCAAAGCATGAAAATTTTTGGTAGTGTAAATCAAGTTAAATTTTAATTAATTTTTTAAAGGTTTGTCATTGTGAGGAGCTAGGGTGACATGGCAATCTTTTTTGTCGGAAATGTTTAATATAGTCCCGTTGATACTAATATTAATAAGTTTAGGTATAATAATTACTATTATAGCAAGGAAATTTTCAGTTCTTGCAAATTTGGATGTGGAAAACATTAAAGCTGAAAAAGAAGCTAAGTTTAAAGAACAAATTATTAGTAATAGGCTAAAAAGAAATTTTTATAAGTATTACTCTCGTTTTATTAGAATGTTTAGACCTGTTATCGCAGGAATCGGGTCTTTTTTTGTTATTTTATATACTAAATTAGTGGATTTTAAAGATAATTACAATAAAGGGAAAGAACAGAAAATTGAAACAAAGGAAAATATTATAGATAGATATTTTATAAAAATAGAGGAATTAATTAAAAATGAAAATTCTGAAGAAGCGGAGAAGAAATTAATAGATATTATCGGTTTAGATAGCCAGAATGTTAAAGCATTTAAGGAATTAGGAAATATATATATGTTTAAAAAAGCATATGCAGAAGCAAAACAAACCTTAGGACACGTAGTAAAACTTCTTGAAAAATCTTATGACCCTAATAAAGTGATAAGCGGAGCGGAAACAGGTGAAATGAATACTCAATTAGCGGCTGCTTATTTTGATTTAACCTTAGCAAACAAAGAGATTGAAGATATGGATGATGCGATAGATAATATTGAAAAAGCTTTAAGTATTGAACCAAATAACCCAAGGTATCTTGACACAAAGTTTGAAATTAGTATAATAAAAAAAGATGGAAAAAAAGCAAAAGAGGCTTATGAAAAAATGAAAGAAGTTGATCCTGATAATCAAAGATTGTACGAACTTGGAAAGAAAATTGAAGAATTGAAAAGTAATAAAAAAGAGTTTTAGAGTATTTTAAATTTATGGGACAGTCCCCTTACAGACGAACTGTTTTTAAAGCCCACGTAGCTCAGTTGGTAGA
>JAGLJW010000052.1 GCA_023142215.1 Candidatus Parcubacteria bacterium | reverse complement strand
CACTTCCATGGTAAGGAAGGGGTCAGCAGTTCAAATCTGCTCGTGGGCTCGTTAATAACAATTAACTTTTAACTATTAACAATTAACCATAATTAACATTTAATTTTTGACAATTTTGATGAAGACATTTCGTTTTTTGGAGTTTAAGGTTTATAAGGATGCAAAGATTTTTTATCAGAGAATGTTGATATTGTCTAAAGATTTAAATAATTATTCTTTTAAGGATCAAATTAATCGAGCAGCATTGTCTGTGGTTTTAAATATAGCTGAAGGATCTGCCAGAAAATCAGATAAAGAATTTGCAAGATTTTTAGAAATTTCCATAGCTTCATTGAATGAAGTTGTCGCTTGTATCGATATAATGCACGATGTAAAAAAAATTAATTATCAAAATTACAAAAACCTATTAAACAAATCCGAAGAACTAGCAAAACAACTAGGAGGATTCATAAAAAAATTAAAGATTAATAATTAGTTTAAATTGTTAAAGGTTAATAGTTAAGTGTTAATTGTTATTAAAGGGTCGATACTCAAGCGGTCAACGAGAGCAGACTGTAAATCTGCTGGCTACGCCTTCGTAGGTTCGAATCCTACTCGGCCCACAACATTTCGTGATATCTCTATCTGCGATAGTTTCCATTGAGGAGGGATAGGTGTTTTGTGTGAAAATAATTGAATATGATTAAAAATATTATAAATGATGATTTTTTAAAAAATAATATCGTCTTTTTTGCTGGTTCAATGGTAGTGGCGGTTTTGAATTATCTTTATCACCCAATTTTAGGACGGATGATGAGTGTGGAGGATTTTGGTGAAGTTCAATCTTTAATATCGCTATTTATACAATTAGGTATTTTTACTGGTGTTTTTAATGTCATTACTGTTAATATAACAGCGAATTATGAAGACAAAGAGGAGCGAAATGCGATAATTTCATCACTTAGGAAAATTGCATTTTATATAACTGGAGTTTTGTTTTTGATAATTGTTGGATGTAGCGCAATATTGCAAGATTTTTTTCAATTTTCATCTTTTTATCCATTCATAAGTTTGGCATTTTTACTTTTAGCGGGTGTGTCATTTACTTTCCGTAAGGCTTTTTTGCAAGGAGTAAGTAATTTCAAAGCTGTGTCATGGGCGGGAATTATTTCTGCTGCTGGACGACTAGGTTTTGCAGTGGTGCTTGTATATCTTGGTTGCCGTTCTTTGGGTGCTATTAGTGGTTTATTAATAGCACAAGGTTTAGCTCTCGGCTATGTTTATATAAAAACTAAAAAAGAATTAAATTTAAGCATTTTAGTTAAAAACAAAATTGGTGATGTTATTAAAAAGGAGTATAAATATGCCATATTAATATTTTTATCTACTTCAGCAATAACATTCTTATATACGGCTGATGTTTTGATGGTTAAACATTGGTTTTCACCAGAGGAGGCTGGGTTATACAGCGGAATAGCAACAATTGCCAGGATTATATTTTTTGCAACTGGATCAGTATCAGGAGTATTATTATCAGCTATTAAGATAAAAAATACTAGCGAAGAAAATAGAGCGATTTTAAAGAAAGGTTTAGTATTAATTACTTTAATAGCAGGGATAGGATTATTTGTATTTTCCGTGTTTTCGGAATTGATAATTAACATTTTGATTGGTTCACGCTACGTAATTTTAGCTCCGCTTTTAGGAGAATTAAGTTTGCTTTTAGCAATAGTATCAATAATCAATTTATTATTTTTTTACTTTTTAGCTTTACGAAGATCAATTATTTTCAGTGCTTCCTTATCTGGTCCAATAGTAATAATCTTATTATCCTTTTTCCGTCATGATAGTTTAGAGCAAATAGTTCATAATTTTTTAATTGGTAGTATAATAGTTTTGGTTGTGTTGTTTTATGGGATATTCTGCCCAAGGCAGTTTATAAAGTCGAAAGTCGAAAGTCGAAAGTCAAAAGTCAAAAGTCCATAAAGTCTATAAAGTTTGCAAAAAAATTTTGAATTTAAAATTTTGAATTTTGAATGAATTTTGAATGTAATAATTTTTAAAAGTACTTTTTTTGGTGAGATAATATTTAAAATTTAAGAGTTAAAGCATTTAATTAAAATTTAAAATTGTTTAATGTTTAAATAATAAAATGGATGATAATAAAACAAATAAAAACTTTGATTTAGAAGAAAGAACGGCTAAATTTGGTGAGGAAATTATTAAATTTTGTAGAAGCATAAATCAAGATATAATAACCAAACCAATAATAAACCAAATTATTAGATCAGGGACAAGTGTTGGAGCTAATTATTGTGAGGCTAACGGAGCCAGTTCAAAAAAAGATTTTAGAAATAAAATTCATATTTGCAAGAAAGAAATTCAAGAAACAAAACATTGGCTGAGAATGATTTCTACGGCTGTTCCAAATAAAAAAGAAAATAGCCGAAAACTTTGGCAAGAAGCTCAAGAACTAACTCTAATTTTCGGAAAAATTGTTTCGTCATTAAAGAACTAAATATTCAATCAAAATTCAAGATTTTAAATTCAAAATTATTTTTATATTCTATGCCTAATCTAATCTCAATCATAATCCCAACCCACAACGAGGAAAAAAATATTCCTTTAGTCTTTTTGGCTGTGAAAAAAGCGATGGAAATGGAAGTAAATTATGATTATGAAATTATTTTTGTTGATGATGGTAGCGATGATGAATCTGTTCATGAAATAAAAAAAATAGCCGAAGCAAATAATAATGTTTATTATCTTGAATTTTCTAGAAATTTTGGCAAAGAGGCTGCTACTAGTGCTGGCTTGCATTATGCTAGGGGAGGGTCAGTGATAATAATGGATGCCGATTTACAACATCCGCCTAGTTTAATTCCTGAGTTTATTCGTAAATGGGAAAATGGAGCTGAAATTGTGGTTGGTGTTAGAAAAAGAAATAAAGGAGCTAGTTGGTTTAATAAAAGTTGTTCACTGATATATTATCGTTTAATAAATGCTATGTCAGAAACTACTATAACACCACATGCAACTGATTATCGTTTGCTTGATTGCAAAGTTGTAAAAGAACTTAATCGTTTAACTGAGAGAAACAGAATGACTAGAGCCTTAATTGATTGGCTTGGTTTTAAACGGGAATATATGTATTTTGTAGCTGATGAACGTGCTAACGGTGAAGCAAGTTATGGATTTTTCGAATTATTAAAATTAGCCATGAATTCAATGGTGTCTATGAGTCTTCTACCTTTGAAGTTAGCTGGTTATTGTGGTATTTTTATTATTTTAACTTCTGGTCCTCTGGGTATATTTATTTTTGTTGAAAAATATATAATGCATGATCCTTGGGGTTTAAGCATTTCAGGATCAGCAATTTTAGCAGTCATCATTTTATTTTTAGTTGGCATAATATTAGCTTGTCTTGGGTTAATGGCTTTATATATTGCTAGTATTCATTCGGAGGTAATAAATAGACCGCTTTATGTTTTGAGAAAGTCGAAAGTTAAAAGTCCATAAAGTCTGTAAAGTCCAAAGTCTATAAAGTTAAAAGTAATTGAGTTATTAAATAGTTAAAGGTTAATTGTTAAATGTTAACAGTTGGTGAAAAGTCCATAAAGTCCAAAGTCTGTAAAGTTTAAAGTCTATAAAGTTAAAAGTAATTGAGTTATTAAATAGTTAAAGGTTAATTGTTAAATGTTAATAGTTGGTGAAAAGTCCATAAAGTCCAAAGTCTGTAAAGTCTAAAGTCTATAAAGTTAAAAGTAATTGAGTTATTAAATAGTTAAAGGTTAATTGTTAAATGTTAACAGTTGGTGAAAAGTCTATAAAGTCTAAAGTCTAAAGTCCAAAGTAATTGAGTTATTAAATAGTTTGGTTTACCTAGTCCAGTATTAGAAGAATATCAGGGTTTCAGACTTATTTTTAGAAAGGAAAATGTCCCTGAAAATGTCCTTGAAAATGTCCCTGAAAATGTCCTTGAAAATAGATTGAGGATTATTTTGGGTTTAATTAAACATAATAAACAAATTACAATTTTCGCAATGGCAGAAAAGTTGGATGTTAACGAGAAGACAATAAAACGAGATGTTGTTAAGTTAAAACAAAAAGGATTATTAAAAAGAATTGGACCGGATAAGGGCGGGTATTGGGAGATTGTATCATCGTAGAAACGTTGCGTTGCAACAGTCAGAAAGTCTATAAAGTCCAAAGTCTATAAAGCTAAAAGTAATTGAGTTATTAAATAG
>JAGLJW010000051.1 GCA_023142215.1 Candidatus Parcubacteria bacterium | reverse complement strand
TAATGGATTACTTAGACAATTCTTTTCAAAAAAATCGTCATTTGCTAATATAAGACAAGAGGATATAGAAAAAGCGGTCAAGCTAATAAATAACCGACCACGCAAAAGACTTAATTATACGACTCCAGCCGAGGTGTTTCGTCAAAAAAATTAAGATTTGGAATAGAATTTAAGTCCACAATAGATTACTTTGTAAACTTATACATACAAAACGAAAAATAATATTTTTTTGTCATCTTGAGCCTTAGCGAAAGATCCCTTCAACATTACAAAATCACAATATTGTTATTATTTGCAAAGTTTGATTATCCTTCTATCTTGAAGGGATTTCTCCGTTTCACTGCGAAATGACAAAAAAAATAACACACGGAATATTATAGAATTAGAAAAACTAAACTGTCATTGTAAAAAACGAAAACAACGGTAATTATTATATCACTAGACCAAAAATTATACTCATGCTAGTCTTAAATTATGAAATCCAAACAAAAAAAAATATTAATAGTTATAATTTTAAGCCTATTTTTGATAGGCAGTTTTTTTATTATTAGTAAAAAAATTCACACTCAACTTATAATTAAATACAATAATCAAAAATCTGTTTTAATTCTTGATCGTAATAATAAAATAATTTCTCTTAAAACAAATTCTTCAGATTATTATGCAAAATATACAGACTTAATTCCAGATAATTTTAAAAAACATCTTCTCTTGAAAGAAGACAAATATTTCTACTATCATCCAGGAATTAATATTTTTAGTATTGCACGAGCTTTTAAAAATTATTTATTAAAAAATAATAATTTATCATCAAGTACAATTACACAACAACTTATAAAAATACTTTTAAATAATGAGAAGGAACGAACGCTTAAAAACAAAATCATTGAAACATTTTATTCAATTTGTCTTGAAACACAAACTAAAAAAGACGAAATTTTGTTGATGTATGTTAATTCTATTTTTTTAGGAAACAGAACTCAAGGAATACACACCGCCAGTAAATTATATTTTGATTTAGAGCCTGAAGAACTTAATGATAAACAAATTGAATTACTTATAAATACAATTTCCAATCCGACAAATAAAAATCCTTTCAAAACCGAGGAGTTTAAAATAAACAGAATCAAAGAATTAAAAAATAATTTTCAAAAATGTTACAATAGCAATGTCGGTTTTGAACTTATCAATTTAAACAGATCAGACAAATTAACAATAGATGCTGAACTAACAAAAGACTTAAGAGCAACTTTAAAAGAAAATTTACAAACACTTCTAGATCAAGATGCTAGTAACGGATCAATTGTAATTATTAAAGTTCCTGAAAATGAATTACTCGCCATAATCGGCTCACCTGATCCAAATATTGATAATTATGGATATAAAATAAATATGGCAACAAGTCCACGTCCGATTGGCTCAACAATAAAACCTTTCATCTACTTAAAAGGTTTTGAAAAAAACCTACGACCCTATACTTTAATAGAAGACAAAGAATATAAATACACAATCGGATCTGGTTTTTCATTTTATCCAAAAAATTACGACTATGAATACAGGGGCGAAGTTGATTTACATTATGCCCTTACTAATAGTTTAAACGTACCAACAGTAAAAGTTTTAGAATATGTTGAACTGGATAATTTTTACAATTTCATGCTTGATGATTTAGAATTTGAACCTGTCCAAGATCTAGATAATTATCAACTCGGAATCGCCCTCGGAGAACTTGAAATGGATTTATTAACCCTTAGCTATTACTTTACAATCTTTCCAAATGAAGGATATTTAAAACCTCTAAAAATTACCAGCGTCAACATTGATAGCAATAATATCATCAAAAATAAATTATTAAATTCAAGAACAAGACTTGACCAAAATAAAAAAATCGCCAATCCAGCTTTTATTCAACTTGTTAATAAAATTTTATCTGATCGTAAAACTGGAATTAAGCAGTTCGGAGCTAAAAGTAATTTAAATTTATTTTCAAAAAACTACGCCGTCAAAACAGGCACATCAAGAGAATATCACGACAGCTGGACAGTTGGATATACTCCAAATTTTGTAGTTGGTGTCTGGGTCGGCAATAGTGATGACTCTCCAATGGATAAAATTTCAGGACAAAACGGAGCCGGAAAAATTTGGCACGAAACCATG
Organism: Candidatus Parcubacteria bacterium; assembly: GCA_023142215.1. GTDB lineage: Bacteria > Patescibacteriota > Patescibacteriia > Patescibacteriales > UBA12075 > JAGLJW01. The sequence goes on along the minus strand of JAGLJW010000051.1, from coordinate 7,498 downwards.
AATCTACTTCTTAATTCAAAATACAACAAGAATACTGAATTCAATTTTGATTTAATTGAAGAATTTTATGATGAAAATAATATCGTTTACGGACTTAAAGGTGATGATTTTGAAGTTTATAAAAATTTAATGCAGAACGATAATTTAATTCTATCCCCCCACAACGGAGATATTTTTCTCTTTGAAGAAAACATACAAATCCCACTCAAAGCCCGCAACAAAGTTAAATGGTTCATCAACGGTTCCCCCATAATCAATAACACCCCCGTAGAAACGCCCCGCTGGGGCGTCTCATCCCCGCAGACGGAAAACATTTTTCAACCAACTAATCTTGGCAAATTCATAATCAAAGTTATCTCAAAAAATAAAGAAGAAGAAATTATTATTTTTATTGAAGAATAAAAAAATGACACCTAATTTTTAGGTGTCAACATTTCTCCATTCAATTTTAATTTTAAAAATACGAACCAAATCAAAAATTGCTTCTTGAAAAGAAACACATTTTCTTTTCATGTAATAATCAATAATTGTTCCGCCCTGACCGCAACCAAAACAAAGCCAAAAATATCCTTTATGATAAACAAGTGACGGTGTTTTTTCTGCATGAAAAGGACACAAAATTTTATAAGCATAAAAAAGACTTCCTACTTTTTTAATTTTTCTTTTGCCAAGTTCTGGAAACAAATATGCTAATTCAAGCATGCTTTGAACTTTTATTTCCTCTACAACTTCATCCCAATTAACAATAACTCTCTTTTTCATTTTAACTCCATCAATAAATATCGTTTCCTCGAAAAGAGCACAATCCAAAAACAACTCTTATAATTTCTTTTACTGACCATTTCACAAAAAACTATTTCAATTAAAAACTATAAATCAATACGAGGAAACGGTTTCTGATTCATAGAAAATTATTTCAATAGTCAGGTCAGTACTTAAAACTTAATTTATATTTAGTTATTTGTCAATAATTACCTCACAACCTCAAAATAATCCCCTCTTCCTCTTCCAAAATTCTCAGGGAAATACATTTCTGATACTACTGCTGGTAAATGGTGGAATTTTCCTGGTATTAAAACCCTTACATAATAATCAAAAACATAAGATCCTGGTCTTAGATTTTCTTTGAATAAAAACATTCTATCATCACGCATCTCTTGGATGTCTGGATATAAATTATTGTCATATTGATTTCTGTAGTACCAATAGCTTCTTCTAACATTTACATCACTGGCATTTCCATATTTTTCAGAATCTTTTTTTAATGACTGATCTTCAGTTGATAAATTAAAATTTATTAATTCTACTCCAGCTGGAATGAAATCTTCAATTGCTACAAAATTTCTTTGTTTTGGTACTATCACTTCAATGTGACCTTTTAATACATCACCGACTTTTGCTTTTGTAATTTCATTTTCAAATTCTTTATCATCCAGCGAATAAAACCTTCTCGTGATTGTAAATCCTTCATCGCGTGGTGGTATAGAATCAATTGGTAAATAATATTTCAAAGCCATATCGTAATATACATTATTTCCAAGATCATTATGATTTTCTTTTTTAAACTCAACTTTATTTAATTCACCAAAACTCAAATCTTTAATTTGAGTAATAACCGAATTTTGCTCAAGAATTGTTTTTGGTCCATAAGTAAATTTTGATTTTTCAACACCATTTAAATCAATTCGTAAAGTGAAATTTGATTTATTTTCTTCTTGCCAAATTAAATAATCAGTCATAGCCTCAATTACTGTCAAAGTATTATTGGTTGAACCCCAAGCTCCATCTTTTGACCGACTACGAAGTAACCATCGTATTACACGATCAAGAATTTTATTATCTCTTTCGTCAATAGTCAAAGCTTTAAGTAACATCCCAGTATTTCTAATTGGAGTTTCATAACACCACCAAGCTCTTTCTTCGCTTGTTGGCAAAAATGCACCACGGGCATCAACATCAATTCTATTTTCTAAAATTTTATAAACTTTATCCTTATATTTTTTAGAAAAGATTTTATCATTCTCCGATAAAATTATTGCTAAATATGGCAAATATATATTATCCAATTTCTCATTTAAAAACTGTTCATCATTTCTTTTCTTATTTATTTGGCTTATTGCAAATTTACTAATACCATTATTTCCAATCTTTGATAAGACATAATTACTTAAGATTAAATCATTAATTCCATATTTATTGAATCTCGTTGTTTCTTGTCTTTTAATATAGGACACAGCATCATTTAACTCTCTGTCTTTGATGTCATATCCAGCATCTTTTAAATTTCCAAGAACTGACAAAATATGAAGTGTTAGATGATAATTTGATCGACTACCTGGATAATATCCATAAGAACCATCATATTTTTGATTGGCTCTAAGTCTAACTAGACCTAATTCAACAACCTCATCAGTCGTATACTCTTTTCCGTCAAACTCAATTAACTTTTCCTCATACTTATCTCCGATATTTTCTAGCACCAAGCCTCTTTTAACAATTGCGATTAATTTTAACTTACTTGCAATTTGCTCCGAACATCCATACGGATATTTGAATAAATAATCAAGTGCATCAGATAAAAATACCGCCATAGTTGCTGAATGATTTATAGTAAGCTCACCTTTTTCTTTGATAATATTATTTGGCAAAAATACATACTCTTGCGCCATATTCTCTTTGGTATAATTTGCTGTCGCTGTTGTTTCATAAGTATCATTTCTAGTAATATCAATTGTTTTTTCAACAGTGTCTTCATATTTTATATTTTTTGCAGACATAGTAAAACTATGTAGTCCTTCTTTTTTATCATTTGGAGCTTCTACATTGAAATAAATTGTATTAGATTCTTTTGCTTTTAGATTTAAAATCTTTTTAACATCATCATTTAAAATTAATGAATTGCTATAAAATGTTACATCTAATTTCTGAGCTTCATCTGTTTGATTAAAAACCTTTGCTCCAATATAAAATTTATCACCTGGCACAATGAATCTTGGTTTAAGCGGAGTTAACATTACATCTTTTCGTGCCATAAATTCTTCATAACTCACACCTAGTTTTGTGTCCTTTGTAAGCCCGACAGATTCTACTTGCCAAGTTGTTAAATTATCTGGCAAAGTAAATTCAATATGTGCTTTTCCATTTTTATCAGTATTGATTACACCTTGCCAAAATGCCGTATCTCTAAAAGTTCCCCGTTTTTTACGAGCCAAATCCGCTGACTCAGCCCCACCGCCTCCACCTTTTGTTCCAGTTGGTACATCAACTTCATATAAAATATTATTAACATTCGTAATAGTTGAAACAGTCAATGGAAAACCATTATAGAAAAATACAACTGGATTTTTCTTTGGATTTCCTTTAAGTGCTAATACACTTAAATCAACCACAGCCGTTGAAAGTTCGGCTTCAACTGCTCTGCCTTTTGAGTCTCTTACATCAAAATCAAGCTTCACTTTTTCGCCTGGTAAATAATAATCTTTATCTGATTTTACAATAATTTCCAATTCTTTTTCTCTGGTATTAATTTTAAAGTTTACTTTTCCATACTTTGTTTCAGGATCAGGCGATAATAATACAACTGAGGCATAAACATTTGGAATATGTTCCTCTTTAATTTTAAATTTATAATTATACAAACTCTGATTTATATCCAATATTTCGTAATCAAAAATCTGCCCACGTTCAATTCCAATCAAAGCCTTAGCTTCTTTATAAGGAGATTTAATAATAATGCTAGCTTCATCACCAACATTGAGAGATGTATTTTCAGTTATAATTTCTAAACTAGTATCATTGTTCGGTTGCACACTAGCTTGCCCATCTCCCCAAAGATATAAATTACTTTTTGCATTAATAACATTTCCTTTAGCGTCACTGGCTTCAATTTTAATTTCATAACTACCATTTTCATCCAATTTAAAATCATCATTCCAAGACCCTTGTGCATTAGTATTAAAAATCTTTTCTTGTTTTAAATCATACTTCTCTTCCCATTTGTAATAATATCCACCATCAACTTCTTTCCGTTTATTGTAAATCCATTCAATTTTGCTAATTGTTAGTTTTATTTTTTCAACTTTCAATTCTTGCCCTTCCGTATTTACTGATTTTACTTTTACTTTAAAAATTTCACCCAATCCAAAAAATCTTTTATTTGATTTGACACCTAAATAAAAATTTCCTTTATGAACAATAAATGATTTCTGAGTTGAAACTGATTGACCGTTTTTATTTTTTACGGTCATATAAACAACCATGATTTTACTCTTCTTTTCATCATCAGTTTTAAATAATTTATCAATATCAATTTCTTTTGAAATCTTAACTTTGCCATTTTCTCCTAATTCAGTTTTTCCACGATATACAAACTTATCACCATAATCGCAATTCCACCAGCATCTATACCAACTGCTACCAAAATTAAAATGTTCCCCATCATATTTATCAAAATGGTAATTTTGACTTCCAATACTATATGTTACTTCTCCACCTTCAACTGGTGCACCAAAATAATAATTAGCATCAAGCTCTAAATTAACAATATCACCAGAAATATACTCATCCTTATCTGTTTTAAGTTCTAATTTAAAAGGTGCTGGAACATATTCTTCAACATCAAAAGAAGCATAGCCACCTCCATCTGATAATCTAATGTTGTATTTTCCAAGCGGAGATGATTTATCCAAAACAATATCAAAATTAAAAGTTCCAAATTCATTAACTTCTAATTCTTCATTGAAAATTTCTTTTCGTCTAGAATCATTTACTGTAACTTTAATTTTTTTATCTCTAAAAATTTCATAATCACCATCATATCCAATTCTATACAAACCTTTAATGTGTACTTTGTTTCCTGGTTTATAAATTGGTCTATCAGTATAAACATAAACTTTTTTCTGACTTCGTGCTGTACCGCTCCACTCAAATTTTGAAGTACGATCAGAAATAATTGCACTATCACCACCCAGGCTAACTAAAACGCCTCTGGTTTTATCTATCGGTATAGTTTCTGCAATTCCTTTTTCATTTGTATAAACAGTTTTATTTTTTATCAAAGATTTATTTTTTAATGAAAAAATTTCAACTTTAGCATTTTTAATTGCTTCAAGAGTTTTTAAATTATTCACCCAATAAACATTTTTAAGAGAATTAATCGTTTCATTAGCTATGTTTCCATTGTACCTTGCACTCTCAATATTAACTTCTTTTTCCACCACGCTTAAATTAGTTAAACTTAAATACGTTCGTTCAAACACTTGTCTGTGAGCACCATGCCATTCTTTATAATTTGGATGCGAAAAAGTAAGCACAAAATGCCCCATAGCATCAGGAATGTAATCAGAAAATTTTACTTGAAAATAATTTTTAACCCAATATTTATCTTCTAAATCAATTTTACGTTTTATCACCTCAGTACATTTCGTACTAGGACTTGGACCATTCCAATATTTTGGCCTAGTTTCAATTATCTTAAGCATATTCTCTCCGCTCAATCTACAAATATGTAAATCAACATAATCCATATTCCATCCAGCATAAGTTAAAATAGTTTTATCTGGCGTACTTACATTATATTTTTTTTGCAAATGAAAAAAGTTCAAATTTTTGCTATCCATTTTTTCGGTACAGAAATTCATATCAAAATTATGTTCACCATCAAAATGATCATTAATCTTTAATTTCATATTATAATCCTGCTCAGGAATTAAACCATATCTAATTTCTGTTTGGAATTGACCTGTCAAACATTTATAATATGAATTTGGCGATGGAGGAACTAGCTTTGATTTCTTCCAAGATTTAAATTCATAAGCATGATCAAACTTAAGATAATCAGAAACAAAATCTTTATTGACTGGCACAATTGGAGTATTTGAACAAATATAAAAATTTTCCAGTGAACTATTCCTTCCTTGATTTGCTGGAATTGTTTTATAAATTTGTAAATCTGGAACTACATTTACATCCTCCCAAATTGGATTAAAATTAATTTGAAGTCCTTGAAGATTTTTTATTTCCTTAAAGTTAATTTTAATAACATAGCCTTTATTTATTTTACTACTGTCAAATTTTAAAAATACCTTACTTTTATCTTCCTCTTTTTCACAGGTTGAATAGTTCACATATCTATCTCCCGTATCAATGCACTTCTTTCCATAACCTTTTTCAATTAAATATTTAACTTCAATATTGCTTTTTTTCAAATCCACTTCTTCAAAAAATTTCACCCAAAGCTTTCCTTGTGGATCAAAAAGACCTTGATTCACAAATTCACTTCTATCCGATTCAGCACTTATACTTTCAATAATATCTGGAACTTCTATACTACTATTTCTTTTTCTGACATTATCCCAAATGATATCTCCATAGGGAGAATAAGCTTTTTCAATATTAAGAAAATAGTTTGTTTTAAAATCCCACAACTTTTCTCTGCCATGTTTATCCTTTTTTTGGTAAACAAAAATTACCGATTTATCCTCAACATTTTCATATAATTTTTTATCGTTGTTATAGATTTTATTCACACCATATTCGGCAACAAAATCAATTCGCTTATCTTCTGAAGTGTTTTTTACCCAAATTTCAGATTTGGTTTTTTCTAAATCCACTTCCTGATTAAATCTGATTTTGATTGGACTATTATAAATATTTTTACCATTAGTAATATTTTCAAGTCTAATTGGTCGTGTAATAAATTTTGATTTATATTCATTAACATGCAAACCATCAAGTGAAATAAAATTAGATTTTATTTTAATTTGATAGTTTGAAGATGGTATCAAAGTATTTTTTGGAAGAAATTGTAAACTTCTAGTCCCAATCCATTTAAATCTTCCTTCCGTTTTCGGGCTAATTTCAACAGGAATATCAAACTTTTCTAATTGATCTAAAGTTGTCAAAGGAACCATCGGTCGATTAAATAAAATCGTTACTTTAGATTTTTCATGTACTTCAGAATCCGTTTTTGGAAACACAGAAATCACTTCTGGATTTTCTTCAATTTTAAAATCTTTTCCTATTTTTCCATCCACAGTATCAATACTAACACTATAATATTTACCAACTTCCAAATCACTAGCTGGCATAAATAAAGCAACATCAGCCAATGTGGTAGAAGCCCATTTGCCTTTAATTTCTGGAGTAAAAATTGCAACTTTCTCTACTTCCAATTTTGTAACACCTTTTGGTAAATTAATTTTAATCGCTGCACTTTTAGACACACTATCACTTACCAATTCATAAGCCTGCACATATTTTGGTCCAAAATCAACATCATTTAAACTAACTTTATAAAAATAAACAGAGAATACTGATAATAAAATAAAAAAAGCCAAAACCAACATTCCCCAAATCCACTTTAAAAAATTAGATTTAACTTTTTTTTCTTCATTAATTTCATCACTTTTTGACACATTTTCCCCATTTTTTAACATATCCTCTAAATTATTTTTATTATTTTCCATATATTTTATTAAATTATTATATTACCTTATAT
>JAGLJW010000050.1 GCA_023142215.1 Candidatus Parcubacteria bacterium | reverse complement strand
AAATCAGAATTTACTAAGTATAATATTGTATATGTTCCAAGCATTAATAATACTCCAGTCAAAGCAGCTGTAATCCATGCTTTTGCATCACTGATTGCTTCAGGACTTCCTCCGGCTGTAATCCATCTAATTCCACCATACATCATTACTACCGTAGCTAAAATCCCAACTATTCCCATAGCAAAACGATAAATATTTCTAAAATATTTAGCTAAACTATCACTTCCTACTGTTATAGTTTTCTCAGCTCCAGGCAATGGAACTGATGGGGTAAATTTTATATTATCAGCATTTACTATGCGAAGAGGAACAAAAACAATAAATAATCCAAGGAATAGAATTATTAGATTTTTAGTTAATTGTTTGGACATGATTTTAGTGATTTATTTTTTAATAAAATTGTAAGTTTTTGTGATTCTAAATATATTATAGCATAGTTTTTTTAGAGTAAGAAATTTCTTCAAAATAAATAGTGCAAATAATTGTGCTGATATAATTTTAATATTGAAGGGATTTTTCACCCCATGAAGGGGATTCAAAATGACAAAATAGACATATCTCTTGTGAATTTTATTTTATAAAACATCACATTGTGTAGCGTATTTTTTATAGGTTTTATTATTAATTTTTACCAAAATTTCATGTATAATTAGCTATTTTATCAATCTTATATTGATTGATTCTAGTAATCTTACACTTCTTGACTTTTATTTTTTATTGTGCTAATTTGATTTAAAATTGTTTTTTGACAACTAAATAAAATAAGGAGGTTTATGAGTCATGCAACTAATTAAATCGCAAAATGTTCATAGTATATTTTGTAATAACGGAAATGTAGTTTGTTATAACACAATACTGAATTTGCCAATCGTGTTAGACGAGGCGAGTTATAATTACTTTTCAGATTGTGATAATATTAATCTGGGAATTAATCAGTATTCCGAGGATGAGTTGGTATTATTTGACGCCCTAAAAGATTCATATTTATTGATTCCAAGTAATAAATCAGAGAATGAGATTTGTGAACAATTAAATATCGCATATCTTAATAAGGTTTCAAGAGGTGAGACAGTTGAATTTTTTGATTTAAGAGTTTCGGAAAAGTGCAATTTTGGTTGTAAGCATTGTATTTCTTCAAATGCTCAAAGTGATGAGTTAATGACTGTAAACACAGCAATTGATGCTATTGATTTTGTGGTTGATTTTTTGAGAGAGAGGAAGTCTAATTTCTCAAAGATTGATGTACACTATGGTAATGCTGAACCATTAATGAATTTTTCGTTAGTTAAGAAGATTCAACAGTATTTGCGAGAGCAATATCCTTTTCTTAGTAGGGTTACTTCGATAAATACGAATCTTTCATTATTAAATGAAGAGATGGCTGGATTTTTTGTTGATGAAGATATAGCTGTTTATGCATCTTTGGATGGCAGAAAAGAAGCCAATGATTTAATTCGTATTTTTAAAAATGGCAATGGTACTTATGATGTAATTCGTAAGAAGATGGCATTACTTAAAAAAGCAGGTAAAGCTTTAGAAGGTATTAGTGTAACAATTACTGAGGCTAATTTTCCATTTTTTGATTTAACTTTTATTGACTGGTGCTTAGAAAATGGATTTAGAAGCTTGGCTATGGATTTTGATTTGGTCAATTCTCTTGGGATAACTCTTGATGAAAGGATAGATTTTTTGTCATCAATGTGGCAAAAATGCAATGAAAATAATATTGAATTTTTTGGAACATGGATAACGCCATTTTTAAATGTTTCAAACAGGTCAATTGTTGATAAACATTATGCATTTTGTAAAGGCGTTCATGGTAAATCAGTTTCGATTGCTCCTGATGGCTTGATGTATATATGTGGTTCATCTTCGACTTCTTTAGGACATTACAGAGATATTGAGGTCGCTTTTTCGGTTGATGGGAAAATGTATGATTTGGTTTCATCTCGTTTGATTGGAAGAAATGAAATGTGTAAAGGTTGTATAATTGAAGGAGCATGTGCGGGACAGTGTTATGTCACAGGTGAATATTCACATGATAATAGAAGAGGGCTTTGTGATTATTATCGCGCAATTACAGAGAAATTATTAAGTATTCAAGGCGCAAGCGAATCGGTTTCTTGAATAGCAACAATTATTAAAGGAGGTAGAAAATGTTTAAGTTTAAAAAACTTAGCAAGCAACGTGAACTTACAATGCTTGCCAAACGCACTTCGTGTTGTAAATCCTAATTGGATTTATTAACTAATCCTGTGCTTCTTTTCGTTTTTGCGAGAAGAAGCACTTTTTAATATTGTGATAAGGTGAGATAATGGAAAGTGATTTAGTACTTAGTAAGTTTGTAGTCTGGTTGCGAGTTGATGATTCCGTTGTTTTATGGAATAGGATACTTGGTGGATATAGGATTGTTTCTTCAGAGCAGTTTAATATTTTAAGAAAAGACTTTGTGGGTAATACTATACTTAATGATGATGAAATCAACCATTTAAAAGAAGTGAATATTCTGGTTGCAAAAAGTTTTTCAGAAGAAGAAAATCTTTCTAGAAAATCTAAAGAACTTGTTTTTGATTCAGTTAATTCTAAAAAATTAAGATGTTTAGAATTGTCTGTTAGTGAACATTGTAATTATAAATGTGTTTATTGTACCTTTTGGAGAAATAAGAATTCTTTTGCTCAAAAGTATCTTTCAATAGATATAGCAGAAAAAGCAATAAGAGACTTTTTGAAGCTTACGGAGAAACAGCCAAGAGTCCTTGTGTATTTTGGTACAGCTGAACCATTGTTGAATTGGGATGTTATTTATCATATTACTCCGGTGATTAGAGAGATTAGATCTGATGTAACGTTGAGTTTGATTACTAATAGTAGCTTAATAACGCACGAAAAGCTAAAATACTGTCAGAAGCACAAAATTAAGGTTGGATTATCGTTGGACGGAATGCCAGAAAGACAAAGAGCTCAACGAATTCCTATTTTGAATGATATTGATAGCAGCGATGTTGTTCTTGCTGCGTTGAAATTGGGGAATGAAATTGATTTTCGGTTTAGTTGTCTTAGTGCAACTTTTCGAGATACTGGTTTTAAAGATGATATTGATTACTTAATTTCTATTTGTAAGCAATATGGTATTAAAGAATTTGATTTGGATTTTGATATTGGAAGCCTTGGTTTTGTTGATGTTGCTGTATTGATCGAAGAATTATTATATGGGTATAAAGAAGCTGGAAAAAATGATTTAAGTATTTTTGGCTATTGGTTAATTCCTTTTTTTAATATTATTGATAATAGTTCTAAGATTAAGTCTTTTTGTGGAAATGTTGTTGGAGAAAGTGTTTGTGTGTCGTCAAGTGGCGGTTTTAAGTTGTGCGGATATGAAGGAAATAATATGTTTACATATTTATCTCTAGAAGAGCATTTGGGTTCTAAGAAATTCAAGGCGATTTGCGAAACACGCATGCCAAAATCAAACCCACTTTGTAAAGATTGTATTATTGAAGGATTATGTAATGGACATTGTATGTTGATAGAAGAAAAATCTGAAACATGGTTACAAACTTGTGATTTTTATAAGAAGGTAACTAAAAAGTTGCTTAGCAGTTATATTTTGTAGCTGTGACACCTATTTCAAATAATTAAGAAATAGGTGTTTTTATTTTTGTATAAAATATTATTGCAGGCAACAGGAATAATGTAAGAATCCCAATACTTAATTGACCATTTAATTGATTTGTTAAAAATCCACCTAGTATTGTTCCAGTGAATGCTGCAAGTCCAAGAGAGGTTGATTGTAGCGAGCTGAGGGTGGCTCTGATATTTGATGGTATTTCTTTATGGAAAAATGATGAGTTGACAGGGTTAAAAGCATCTTCAAGATTATTATGCAAAAATATAAAAACAATAGCGAATAAAGGATTTAAAATTATACTAGCTGATAGATATAAAACAGCTTGAGAGATAAAGACAAAGATAAGATATTTTTTTTGGCTGGAGAATTTTTTTGAAAGTTGCATTGCAAACAGAGGAATAAAAACTCCTACGATAGCCGATATGGAATACACAAGACCCCAGTTTGATTCAAGTAAGCTTGATTCAAGCAAATACTTTTGTAAAGAGGCACTACCGATTCCAACAAGCGTGAGTGTAGCAAAGAATTCACCCAAAACGATATTTCTGGTGTTTAAATTATTCCAAAAGTGAGAAAGTCCTTTAGCTAGATTTATGTAAAATGCTTTAAAATGTGATTCATTATGAGTAGTTTTTCGAAAATTTTCTTTAGTAAATGAAAGAATTACAAAAATAAGAATCACAAAAAATAAACGAGCAAACCAAACACTTTGATTTCCATAAATAAAAATTAATAAACTTGATAATGACCCAGCTACAATCATTCCAAGGCTAAAAGAACTAGAGGAAAGTGAGTAGTAGTGATCAAGAAATTTTTCTCGTAATTGCTCTGGTATTAATTCAATTGCCCAAGCGTCATCAGCCCCAGAGGCAAATGTTGTAACAATTCCCCAAAGTGCAAATAAAATAAGCAATAGCAAATAATTTGAAGTAAAAATTATTCCAATTATAATGAGAAGTTCTCCAAATATTCCAATAAGAACTGAAAATTTTCGTCCTATTGTATCAGCAATAACTCCAGTAATTGTTTCAAAGAAAACAGGCAACAAAAAAAGTAGTGAAAGTAGAGCAGAGGCTTCAAAATAGTTAATATTTTTGTTGTTGAAAAATATAAAAAAGGTGATAGTTGTAATAAAACAAGCACCTTTGAGTAGCTTATAGCTAAAAAATGGCCAGAGTTGATATAGTATTTGTCGTTTAGTTAATTCCATACTACTTAATTGTATAGCATTTATAAAAATATATAAAGGGATTATACGGCGTTGATGTTTTTTTATTATAAAATAGAGAAGATTTTATTTTTTCTTTAGGAAAACTTTAAGTGTTGTTATGTATAGTAGTTGTTTTCTTTGCATAGAAAGGGTGTACATAATGTCAAAGATGAGATGTATAGATAAGTACTAAGCATGTTTTTTTCTTAAAATCTTCAAAAATTCCCGCATTATTATTTTGTAAAACATCACATTATGTATTGTACCTTCTACATTTTAACTTTGGTGATTAATACATATTACTAATTTTTACCATAATTTCATGTATAATTAGCTATTTTATCGATTTTAGATTGGCATATAACGCTATAGCTCATAAGTAAACGTTACCGAAAGGGCTAGTGTATAGTTCATAAATGGGTTACCAAGAGTGATTTGAATTTAGTACATTTTACCTCTTTTTTTTATTTGAATAGCATAAACTTTTTTTAATGCTTTTTCCATTTTGTTTTCTAACTCAAACATGTTTAATGATTCATGAATTTCTTTTAATTTTGATTTTTTTTGTTTGATATTTCACTAGACTCTACAACTCTTTGATATGGAGTTCTTGCTTTTTCAAATTTTCTCTTATATCTTGCACCAACTCTTTCTTTTTCTTTAGTTCTACGGATAGCAATGAAATGATTACTGAATAAACACAGAGCATCATAATATTCATTAAGTGCGTCTACAGCTTCCTGGCAATCAATTCTAATGTACCCAATGTATTTTCGTACCACATGACCATTACGTTCTTCTACACACATATTATCATTTTTATGGTTCGGACGTGAACGAGACATCTCAACTCCAATATTATCACAACTTGTTTTTAAATGATAGTTAATGAATTCACTTCCTGTATCAGGATGAATAGATATCATTTTAAATGGCAAATAATCTTTCAAATAAAACAAACTCTCCTGTGTAGCTTTTTGTCCTTTATTCATCTGTGCCCGTAATCCAATCCAATACGTTTGATAATCAGTAAAATTAAGGGTATATGCCATATCTCCAGATAATACATTACCACAATGAACAACAGTATCTAATTGTCCTTCACCAATTTTTGCCTCAAACCAGGAAGTATCTCTAATTGGAATAATCGTTTTAATAGCTGATGATTTAGTAGTTGATACACCCTTTCTGAAACTATCTTTATCATCTTTAAAAAAAGTGTTAGTTTTTCGTTTAATAGTAGAAACACTCATTATACATAATTTATTATCAACTTTAGAACTATATTCCCAGTTACCAAATTTTTTGTATTGATCAATATATTCTGAAATCATCGGATGCAATAATTCACCACATAATTTTTTACTCAATATCCATAACTTTTTTAAAGCAAATGTTGTTTCACGATCATAAATACAAGGACGTCCAGGTTTAATTAATCTCACTTGCTTATCAACTTCACTTTTTAATTGCAAAGACCTGAATTTACGAATAATAGATTTCTTATGCATTTTAGTTAAATCAACTACAGTATCTAAAATTTCACCTTTCCTAAATTTATCAGCCTTCATATATTCATTTTTATACTTCTCAAATGGGTCTAAAATAGTGTTCATAATGTTGTTTTCATTAAAATTAAATTAATGACTTTATGGTAACACTATTTATGAACTATACACTATGGTCTTGGTAACATTATTTATGGGGTATAACGTTGAGTAGCTATTTTTTAAATAATTTGGTAAAATTTTGATATATGTTAAAACCATTTTCAAAAAATATAGTATTTCTAGATACGGAATTTTCTTCTCTTGATATAAAAAAAGGAGAGATTTTGTCATTGGGAATTATTAAATATAATGGAGAAAAATTATATCTTGAGTTTGAATTTAATGGAGAAATTGATGAATGGCCTAGGAAAAATATATTACCGTATTTAACAGAAGATAAGATTAGCAAAGAGCAGGCTAAAAAACAAATTGAAAAATTTATTGGGCAAGAAAAACTTTATGTCGTAGCTTATGTAAATCAATTTGATATGATTTATTTATATAAACAATTCGGCCTGGAGTATTGCAATGACATTTTTAATTGGATTCCAATCGATTTTGCTTCAATTCTTTTTAGTTTGAATATTAATCCAAATAGTTTGGTAAATAGGGAACAAAGTTTTTTTAATGAGTTTGATATTGATTTATCAAAGTATGAGCAACATAATGCATTGGATGATGCTAAGTTATTGCGTGAAGTTTATATGAAGTTAATAAAATAAATTTAAAATCATTCCGTTCCACTTTTTTCAAATTCTATTACAAGTCTTGTTTTTTTGTTATAATTAACATATGACTAAAAATAAAATAAAATTTATATACTCATCCATTTATGACGAACACTTTCGTGATTGGATAAAACAAATAAAAGGAGACTTGTCAGATTATCCTTCACGTGATTTTATTGTTCAATATTTAAAGGATATAGAGGATTCATGGCGTAAAATAGAAGCTAGTGTATTACTTGAATTATCTAACTCTTCAAATATGAGTTGGGATGATGGTGTACTTAAGTGCTATATAGTTGGTAATTGTATTCCTTTTTCCGATCCTCTTACTCTGAAACCATATGATGATAAGAATATTTTTATTGATAAACTGGTACATGAACTAATACATGAATTATTTTTGCAAAATAGTAATAGAAAAAAATATAAAGATATATTGAGTTTTATTGAAAATAAATATCCAAAAGAATCAAAAAGAACAAAATTGCACATACCTCTTTATGCCTTACATACCAGTATTTATTATAAACTATTTACCAAAAAAAGAATGGACGATGATATAAAGTTCTCAAATCAGTTTAGAGATTATAAAAGAGCATGGGATATAGTTAATAAAGCTGGTTACAAAGATATATTAACAGAGGCGTTCGGGAAGAAGTTCAAGGAGGCTTGAAAAGATTTAATTAAAATAGAGATTCCTTCATGTATAAAAATATAGGAGCTTTTCATATTTTTGTTCTCATAATTTTATGTATCATTAGCTATTTTATCAATTTCATATTAAACAATAATTGCTTTTTTTCTCCAAATATGTTATAGTCAACACGGAAATAAAAATATTATTATAACTGCTCTTTAAAAAATTTTATTTTTTTGTTTTAAAAATATAAAAAGTAGTTAAAAACCAAAAAGGAGAAAATCATGAAGAAGTTGATTTTAGTTTCTATTGTTGTGCTTGTCGGATTTGTTATCTTGTTAAACCCATTAACCGTAAAAGCAGATTGGGTGGATCAGACTATTAAAGATGCTAGCTATAATGAAGATTTGGCTGTTATGAGTGTTAAAAATCACAAGGGCAATTTTGAAATAGCACAACGATTTGTTGATGCTAAACAGCCAGATTTGGCGATGATTATTTGGAAACGTTATATTGGTTACAGTTACAGGGGTGATCCAAAAAATAAAGCAAGAGCTCGGTTCAATATAGGAAAAGTTAGACTGATTCAAGGAAGATTAGGGTGGGCAATTGATGATTTTACGAATGCAATAAGTTTGAATAATGATTATCGTGGAAAAATTATTGAGATCTTGCAATCCAGGATTCCGTATTACATTTCCGATTCCATATCTATTGACCATGTTAAACATATTAATTGTTTAGTAGAGAGCATCAATGGCTTTGGAGGAAAGGTCAGTAACGATAAAGCCTATATGTATGCAATGGATCTTGTGCAAGTAAGATTTGATAAAGTCAGAAAGGGTGAGTTAATTACACATCTCGATATTGCTCTTATCTTTGCTTCTACAAAGGAGCAAAAAAAATGTATTGGTGATTATTATTTAAAGACAGCACTTAAATATAAAGAATCCTCATGTTATAAAAAAGCCGAGAATATTCTTGGTAAAGCAGAAATAAATTATCAAGCAGGGGTAGCAGAGCTAGAATTAACATTTATGAATGGTGCTTATGATAGTAAATTAACAATTAGCTATTTTACAACAGCTGTAGGCTTAGATAACAGTTATCGTAAAAAGGTTATTGAAAGTTTACAAGAAGGACTATTTCCATGTATTAGTGCTGCTTGTTACTGCAGTGATCGTGATGAGTATCGTTTTGACCATGTTAAAGATGGTTACATTGAAAGTTTGATAGATGGAATTGAGAGTTTTGGTGCAAAGGCTAATAGTGCTAAGAATTATCAAAATGCAATGATTATTGCTAATCATCCAAGTGCAAATAGTACCCAATTAATTAAGCGTTTAGATATGGCACTTCTTTTTACTTTTACCGATAAACAAAGAATTGATATCGGCAATCGCTATCTTCAATTAGCAGGAAAAACCAATGATTCTTCAATTTATAAAAAGGCCGAAAATATTCTTGGTGCTAAACTTGTTAATCAAACAAGATATGGTGCTTCGGCTAAAAAATAACAAAGCAAAAAATAAAACTTTTATTATTTAACTTTACAGGGAATAGAATTTTATTCCCTGTTTTTATTTTTTGATTTTATTTAAAATAAAAAATTTCTGATATTAAAATTATTATTTGAATAAGGTAAGATTATAAATTATTAAAAATTATTTACAATAATATCGCGTATTTGCATCGGGAACTTTTGTGCATTTTTTTTCTCCAAACCATTTACTTGGTAATGTACACTGTCCAAAAGTTTTATCATTACTACAATACAAATATGTTTTATGACCATCATAATTAGATCCCCAAGGAGTTTTTAAACAACAACCTGTTGGTGTTCCTTCATCTATTGGCTTATTTGACATTGATGTATCTTCTACATCTTCCAACACAACAGGCCGAAAATTAACTAAATCAGAATTTACTAAGTATAATATTGTGTATGTTCCAAGCATTAATAATACTCCAGTCAAAGCAGCTGTGATCCATGCTTTTGCATCACTGATTGCTTCAGGACTTCCTCCAGCTGTAATCCATCTAATTCCACCATACATCATTACCACCGTAGCTAAAATTCCAACCATTCCCATAGCATAACGATAAATTGCTTTAAAGTATAAAGCTAAACCATCACTTCCAACTGTACCAGAAGGAGCATCTGGTAATGGAACTGATGGTATAAATTCAAGAGCACTTACTGTACAAGGAACAAAAACAATAAATAATCCAAGGAATAGGATTATTAGATTTTTGGTTAATTGTTTGGACATGATTTTAGTGATTTATTTTTTAATAAAATTGTAAGGTTTTGTGATTCTAAATATATTGTAGCATAGTTTTTTTAGAGTAAGAAATTTCTTCAAAATAAATAGTTCAAATAATTGTGCTGATATAATTTTAATGTTGAAGGGATTTTTCACCCCATGAAGGGGATTCAAAATGACAAAATAGACATATCTCTTGTGAATTTTATTTTATAAAACATCATATTATGTATTGTACCTTCTACGGTTTTATTATTAATTTTTCACCAAAATTTCATGTATAATTAGCTATTTTATTTACTTTATATTGACAATAAATTTGAAGTATGCTATATTTGTTATTATGTAAGGGAAATATTATGTTATTTCTAAAGACGATCTTTAAATTTTTTTAAAAAAACTAATGCCAATTCGGCGTTAAAAACACGGAGGTTTATCATGAAGAAAATAATTAGTTGTGCAGTCGGTTTGGCCATGTCTATGGCCTTGGCAAGTTCCACTTCGGCGTTATTGATTGACGGAACTACGGTAGATAGTGGGAATTGTGACAATGTGTCAGACGGAATGATATATGATAATCCAGGTTATTCATTTACTACGTTTGGAGAAGATAGCATTAATGTTCAATATTATGCATTGGTATGGTCTTGGAATTCTTCTGACGGTTATGGCGAGAATCCGCCAGAAGGGAGTACTGGTAAGCTTAATTTTTATGGGCAAGGGTATATGGAATCTGCGAATTTGTCTATCAACTCTGATATTTTTTCATTTTCTGGTGACGTGAGAGATTTAACTTTTGACGCAATTGAGGCTTTTGAGTATACCGACAGAGCTATGTTTGCTTGGCCTACATTTTCTTATGTATTTTTTCGTGAACGTGTAGATGAGGGTGAAGATCCCTTTTATGCTGTTATGAGAGTGGATACAGCGTGTTGGGATTATTATAAGTTAGATTTCGGTTGGTTGATTCAAACGGACAGATCTTTTGGTGCTAATTTTCAGGGTCAATGGGAAATTGGTTCAAACACGAGTGCTCCAGTTCCTGAGCCAGCTACAATTCTGTTGTTTGGAACGGGACTAGTGGGTTTTGCCAGCCTTGTTAAAAAAAGAAAGTTGAATAAAAATTGAAGAAGCTTTTATAATGCTACAAGTAATATTTAAAACTTGTAGCTTTTTTTATTGTTTTATGTTATAATGAGGATATGTTAATTTCTTTAAATAAGACTATTATTAAGTGATTATATAATGATAGTTTTTATAAATAATTTAGTTTTTATTTTTGTTTTAAATGTTTTTTTAAATCATTAATTATAAATTACAAATTTTTATGGTAAATAAGCTTGTCAATTTTTTTATAATTATATTTTTTTTCTTAATAAGTGTTGATGTTGTTCAAGCTTCAGTTGGTGGCTTTGACTTAGACTTTACTGCTAATAACGGTATTAAATGTCAAAAAAATGGAATTGAGTTGAATTTAAAATTGGATTCTGTCACAACAGGAAATATTTATATTTGGAGGATTGAAGATGGTGATATTTGGAATAATGATAGTTTAGTTGATACTATTAGCTGTAGTGTTATGATTCCATGTAAAAGATATTCAAATTTTGAAGCAGGAGTTCAGAGAGCTGGGGATGAACATTTTATTAATCCAAATATAGTGTATCATT
Source organism: Candidatus Parcubacteria bacterium (assembly GCA_023142215.1). GTDB lineage: Bacteria > Patescibacteriota > Patescibacteriia > Patescibacteriales > UBA12075 > JAGLJW01. The sequence goes on along the minus strand of JAGLJW010000050.1, from coordinate 11,993 downwards.
ATAGAATAAGAACAAGTAATGTTGCTCCAGTTGGAACTGACGCAGAGTGGAGTGCTCATCCTGATGGTGGTAATGGACAAGCAGGTTATGATCCTACTGTTACTATTCCAGATGACGGAATTGAAAATTGGCAAATCCCAGGAGGTAATTATTGTCAAATTAAATTAAATCTTATTGACAATGGTTGTGATGTTAATGAGTTGCCTTTTATTAAATTAAACTTTGAAAAAATAAATGGTGGCGAAACTCTTGGTGATGTTTATTCAATTGAGCGGAAATTTCAAAAAGAAAATATCTATAGTCAACTTACAGTTCAAGACTCTCTTGATTTACTAAGTTATAATTTTGAAAATCAAATTAAAATAACATCCAATGATTATTTAAATATGTTTGATAGAAGTGATGAATATAGGCATAAAGTTAAGTATATAGTTGATTACAATGGAAACTATTCTAATATTGTAGAATTAAACATGCCAGCCTGTGAGCCTAAGGTGCTTTCCGTATCCACTCTATGCAGTAACAGTGGTGGACAACATAGAGTTGAAATCAGAACCCAACCAACAATAGGTGCAAAACAATATGATTTTTATAGAGCAAGTAGCACTGATCCTAGTGTTGATGAATCTGTTAATAAAGAGGAACATGAGCTAACTCAAGAAGTTGATTTGGTTGATAACCTTAATTTTTTAACTATATTACCTTTGTGTACTAGTGGAGATAATTATAGTAGTATCACATGTAATGATAATTATCAAATAAAAGCACAAGTTCTTGATGCTGACGCACAAATATCTTCTGAAGAGATAGCTATACAAAATAATAATAATTTTTCTTGCAATTCAAGTGCTGATCCAATTGGTCCACCAAATATTACATCATCTGACACAGAATGTAATGGCACTGATTCTAGAATAAAACTAAAATGGGATGCAACTCAAAATGTTTTATATTATACAGTTTATAGATATAGCGGGGTTGATGATAATAGTGATGGTCTTGGAGATACGATTAATCTTTATGATACATTTGTTAATGAGTTTATTGACAGTAATGTAGAATTTAATAAGACCTATGAATATCACATAGAAGCTATCGGTATAAAGCCAGGTACTTCTCTATTTGGTACGGTTACTTCTGGGGTAATAACATCTGCGACATGTAGTGCACCTAATAAACCAACAGTGTCTTTTGGTAGGGGGTGTGCTTTAGGGGTGCCTTATGTAGATGTTAAATGGCTTGATGTGCCAAATACTGATAATTATATTATAAAAAGGGTCACAGACAATTTTTCTTTAGGTACTGTTAATGATATTACATTTCTTAAAAAGGATGATTTAGTAGGTGCTACAACAGGAGAAGTATATGGCTATACAGTAACTGCTAAAAATGGCATTTCTGAAGCAGTTTCTGATATTACTAATAGTACAGTAATAGATTGTGGACCAACACAAATAACCAATGGTTCTAGTGTGCCAGGATGTGATATGACAATGTCAGCACCACATAATCCAACTATTAAGGTTAGTTGGAGTACTGACAGTGCAAATACAACAGCTTATAAAATTTATAGAGAAGATGATAATTCTGGAGTTTTTAATTTAGTTAATACTATTAACGATGTCGGTATTCATTTTTGGACTGATACAGACTTCTTGTATCCTGATGATATAGATAAAGATTATGATTATAAGGTTGTTGCTGTTGGCTATAATGACCAGTATGCGACTTCCACTAATGATTTATCTGTAACAACTTTGTTTTGTTCAGCTCCTGATGATTTTACTTTAACGACTGTTTCGCGTTGTTATAATAATATTTATCCCTCCATTCAATTTGATTGGGATAGTGATTTAAGAGAGGAGTATTTCAGGTTTGAAGAAGATGATTTTGGTGATTTAATTAGTTTTAATACGGAAGAGAATTATAAAATCAGAAGGGCTTTTGGAAATTATTTAAAGTTTGATGGAGGTCATTATTTGGAACTAAAGTCATGTTTAGGTACGCCAAATGAAAGTAGTGTAGAGTTTTGGTTTTATGATAGTAATAAAAATGCTAATACATATCTTTTTGATGATAGAGACACTTCTGGCGTAGGTGGATATCTTATTAAAAGTCATAACGGAGCTGGTAATATAAATTATTCTGATGCTGTTAAAATTAATTCAGATAAGTGGTATGCTAATCAGTGGAATCATATAGTGATTACAGCAAAAGTTGGAGAATCTTGTATATATATAAATGGTGGTAACCGTGTATGTAGTGCTGGTCCAGGAAAATTAAGTTTTGATAGTTTTAGATTTGGTTCTAGGTATTCAAAAGATCACTTTTTTAATGGTAATATAGATGATGCTAGAATTTATGATCGTATTTTATCAGCAGCAGAAGTGAAAAATTACTATGAAGGAATTCATAACAACACTGGCCTTATAGCTTATTATACTTTTGATGAAGGCGACGGAACAATTGCTTATAGTTCTTATGGAAAAAGCAAAGCTCGTTTACGTGATAGTAGTGGTAATTTAGATTCTTTTTGGGGTAATGAAGCAACTAATTCCTATGACGATGGTGATATTTATGATTATGAAGTAAGTGCAATAAATCCTGTAGATACTACTAAAAGTTCTGTTAATAACATTACTATTGATGATTCTCTTTGTGACCTTGTTGTACCAATACTCTATTTGGAGTATGAATGTATTAGTGATACCCGTGCAAGATTCTTTGCTAGTTCAAGTCCATATTATGGTATAGATGAAGTTCAATATAGTATTGACGGTAATTTTACGCCATGGTATTCAGCTGGTGATTCAGTATTTGATAATAGAGGATATGTTGATGATAATGGTGGGGCTAATTATCAAGCTGATAGTACTACAGGAGGTACCATAAGAAAATATAAAATTAAGACCAAAAAAGGTGTGGTAGGATCTATTTGGTCAGATGAATTTGAGATTAAAGTTCCAAATTGTGTTAAGCCAAATCCTTCTGATTTAAGTTCAAGTGGTGGGTTTCAATGCAGTGGCGTACACTCTCAAGAAGCATCAGTTGATTTAGCTTGGTCTACTACAACTAATACAATAACTTATGAGTTGTACAGAAAAAAATCTACTGATGTTTTATTTGATTTGTTGCCATATAAAACTTTCAGTTTTGGTACGAATTCATGGACTGATACTTATAATCTTGTTATAGGCGAGGAATATGACTATATGATTTTTGGTGTTGGGCCTTCTGGTGCTGGAGAGACTGATGCAAATAGTTATCTTAACAACGTGAGGATTGGATATTGTGATGTAGTAGCTACCACTTTAGATTTATCATTAGATTGTGAAGGAGCTTCTGCTGTAATACGTTTTGGTATTCTTGATAATTATTCATATAATGTTGATAAATATATATTGCAATCGTGGGATGGCAGTTCTTTTGTTGATGAGATGATAGTAGCGAGTAACACAGTCCCTGGTGTTGGTTTGTGGGCAACTTCAACGGTATTCACTGGTTTAGCTGATAATACAAATTTTAAATTAAGAATAAAATCTGTTGGTATGAATGGCAGTAGTGTAACTTCAAATGAAGAAAGTATCACGACTTTATTTTGTAGTACTGCACCGACTAAACCATTAAATTTAACAATTGTAAGTAAAACTTGTAATGGTAAAAATTTGCCAGAAGTAGCGTTGAATTGGGATGACTCTGTTGCTGCTTATTCTTATGATGTTTTCAGAATGAATAGTTCTGATAATGTTGTTTCAACTTCATCGGTTGCAAGGTCAGAATACACTGAAAAAGTTGATTATGTTTTAAGATTAAGAGGTAATGATATATTAAGAACTGACAATACAATTGATGATGCTCTTGATATTGAAGACGAAGTCACTATTTCTTATTGGGTTAAATTTACAGGAACTTCGGTACCTAATGATAAATATTTTTATGTAAGGAAGTACAATAGTTATGGGATTATGCATAATAAATTTTTAGGACGTTTCAGTGTTAAAGTGAATGATGTACTTCATGAAACTGATAATGTAACTTTGGGATCAGGTAGCTGGAATTACGTTGTTGGTACTTACAGCTCATATAATAGAACTTTAAAATTTTATGTTAATGGAGAATATGTAGCTACTAAAAATATTCCTATTGACGGTAGTTTTTGTGATTATAAAATTAAAGTTGTTGCAAATGAAAACTTTAAAATTTATAGTGATAGCACAGGAAATAGGGATGTATATATTGAAGATTTAAAAGTTTACAAAAGAGCTTTAGACGGTCCGCCAAGCATGAATAATAATTGTATTAGTAATCCAGACAATGAAGTTTGTGATTTGTATAAAAGGGAATATAACAATGAAGTAGGACTAGTTGCTAGTTGGGATTTTAATGATGGACTTGGCTCTGCTATAGTTACGGATATTGCTGGGAATAACACAGATTTAAATTTTGGTATTTATGATACAGCTGATAAGAATGAAATGATTAATGGTCCTTGGGTATTAGCCAAGGATAGTGGTTTGACTGTTGGGGTAAATAATTATATTGATAGTAAAAAAAATTATACATATAAAGTCATGGCTAAAGGGGTAGGAACTAAAAGTGTGTTAAGTGATGCTACTTCATTGGGAACTTTTACTTGTCCTAGTGCAGTTGTCGGTGGTGATTTCACCTTAAATCAGATTTGTTCGTCTGCCCATGAACCATTCTTGATATTTAGTTGGCCTGTTGAGCATGATTATATTATGGAATTTAGAGCATCTTCAAGTGTATATCATGTTGAAGCTAATCCATATTCGCTCATTAATAGCAACGGATATTTAAAAAATTGGTTATTTTTAGATAAATCTTTAGATGCTACTGGAAAGAATGTTGATCATGAGTATATAACTGATATTCATGAAAATGAAGTTGCTCCTAGATTTGGTGATAGTTTTGTTTATAATACAATAATATACACATGGAATGAAAAGTATGTGAATTCAGTAAATTATAATGAGCCGAAGATTTTGATTAATAACATATATGCTAATGATTTAGATTATACAGCATTTTACGCTTTTACATATTTTTATAATTCTAGTCCAGAAAGTACTGATAATAAATTTCAAGTTACTCATGATGATGGAATGCAAATATATTTAAATGAAGAATCAATTTACAATAATAATAATCTTCAGAGCAGTCTAAGAGATATTGGGAATTTGACTTTTAAACAAGGAATTAATATTGTTGTGGTAAAAATTAAAAATAACACAGGTGCAGTGTATTTTTCTTTGAAACCTGTTTATGGTGATGGTTCCACTGTAACTAAATTTTCTAATGGTTTTAATACTACTGAGAATTTTTTTGAAACCTATAAAATTTCTAAAGTAGGACCAGTTGGAAATACAAGTTCAGATATTAGCAAAACATTTACCGCTAATACTTGTCAACCAGAAAAACCTACAATAACTGATTTAAATTCGGTTTGTGATACTGACACAGGAGATAATACAGTAACTATTAAATGGGATGAAGACACATATCCTGATAATACTTCTTATTTTAAAGTTCATAGACAAAAAATATCAGATAATTCTATTTATTCTAGCAATGGAATATATAACGAATCTTTACCAGGTGGTAAATATGTTTATGCTGATTCTTCTGTTTTAAATGAAGATTATGATTATTGGGTAACGGCCTATAGAGCTGGTATTAGTACATCTTCGAACGCTTGGTCTATAACCCCATTAGCATGTTATGCTGTGCCTACGATTACTAGTTTTAAAGCAACTTCTAGTTGTGTAAGTATGGTTGCTGCTTCATTAGTTCAATTGACAGTTGAAGGAGTTACAGATGTTCTAACTTACGAAATATTTAGATCAGACGATAATTGGACTAGTTCTTCCTCTGTAGGAATTTACGCTGGAGATGCACAGTTCGTGGATGATACTAGTTTTGTGGAAAGTGATATTGGAAGCTCTTTTGAATATAAAATTGTACTTAATGGTATGGTTGCTGATGATCCAGCATATCATATATCTATGATGTCTGATATTAAAGCAGAAGTTTTGAATTGTTCATTGATGCCACCAATAGCACCTAATTTATTTGATATTAATATTGGTAACGTTGTATCTTCTGGATTGAATGTTCAAATTGGTAATATAACGTGGACTGATTCTGGAAATGAAATAGCTTATTATATTCAACGAGCAACGTCAACAGAAGGTGGCGATGCACTTGATAGTGATTTTGAAACAGTAATGCCGATATCTAATACTGATAATTCTGATTTAAATTTTACTGATAGTTTGGCATATCATATTGAAGATGGTAATTGGTATGAATATCGGATACAAGCTTACAATGCTAACGGAACAACTACTTCCGCAACTAAAAAGATTTATGTGCCACTTTCAGTTCCTGGTCCTTATCGTATTATTAGTGCTAATCCTATTGAGCAATCTAATGGTGATATATTTGTTGAAGTTGAATTTCAAGTCCCTGAAATTACTAAAAATGCTGAATTATCATCTGCAATTACGACTACAGAGTTGTCTTCTGGTGTGCCTGGTTATGAATCAAGTGTCATTGATGACTTACAATTTGAAATAAGTAAATTTAAAAATCCAGCATTGTCTATTGTACTTATTGGATATTATAATATAAATATTAATACAGATTCTAATAATGCTAATGGATATATAAAGGATTTCGGAGCTGGAAAATATATACATGATTGCAAGGGTACATTTCCTGGGTCATGTACATATTATGCTACAGGAGATTTTACTGATTGTTGTCATGTATTTATTGATAAAAAACCTTCGGCATTTGCTAGATATTATAGTATAAAAGCGTATAGTGAAGCTTGTAAATCTTTAAGTAATGGTGGAGATGATAAACCTGCGACTTTTTCTGCTAGTAGCACAGCTAGTTATGTTCTTCCTAAATGGGAAGAAACTCAACCAGAATAGCATAAAAATGACAATAAGCCATAAAAATATCTATTTTAAAAAATAGATATTTTTATTTTGACATTTACTTTAATTTAAGCTAAAATGTTGATATAATAATTAAAACAATATATGGTAAATCAAAAAAAGAATATTTTTTCGGATATGGAAAAGCAAGTTTTTGAGTTTTGGGAAAGAGGTGAAATATTTAAAAAATCCGTTCTTCATCCAGGTGGATTCAAAGAACAAGATTTACAAAAAAATAATGTAGTTAAAGATTATGTGTTTTATGATGGACCTCCTTTTGCAACTGGACTTCCTCATTATGGACATATTGTTGGTACTGTAATGAAAGATGTAGTTCCAAGATATTGGACAATGAACGGAAAACGAGTTGAGCGAAAGTGGGGTTGGGATTGTCATGGTCTCCCGATTGAAAATATTGTTGAAAAAGAAATGGGATCACAAAGTAAAAAGGATGTTGAAAAAAAAGGCGTAAAAGAATTTAACGAACTTTGTAGATCAAAAGTTTTGAGTTATGTTGATGATTGGGAAAAAATAATTAAAAAAATTGGTCGTTGGGCTGACATGGAAAATGCTTACAAAACCATGGATATTGAATACATGGAATCTGTCTGGTGGGTTTTTAAAAGTTTATGGGATAAAGATTTGATTTATAAAGATTACAGGTCAATGCATGTTTGTCCAAGATGCGAAACAACTTTATCACAATCAGAAGTCGCCGAAGGCTATAAAGATATTAAAGATTTAAGTTGTGTTGTGAAGTTTGAGTTAAAAGACCTGTCATTGCGAGAAGGAGCTAAAGCGACGACGTGGCAATCCCATAAAACAACTGAGGAGCTTAATAAAGGGTATCTTAAATTAAAGAAAGATTGCTCAAAGACAGGCTCAGGTTTGACTCTTTGCAATGACAGTTTTGTGGATAGTAAAACATTTGTGCTTGCCTGGACAACAACACCTTGGACATTGATTGGAAATGTTGCCTTGGCAGTTGGTGAAGATATTGATTATGTGAAAGTTGGAATTATGAATCATGAATTAGGAATTAAGGAATATTATATTATTGCAAAGGAAAGATTGAGTGATGTTTTTGAAGATAAAGAATATGAAATAACAGAAGAATTTAAGGGACGTGATTTGATTGGTAAAGAATATAAACCGTTAGTTGATTATTACTCATCAGATGAAAAATTAGAAAATGTAGAAAATGGTTGGAAGATTTATGGAGCTGATTTTGTGACAACAGAAGATGGAACAGGCGTAGTTCATATTGCACCAGCTTTTGGTGAAGATGATATGCAACTTGGTAAAGAAAATAAATTACCATTTGTGCAACATGTGAAAATGGATGGTTATTTCAAAGATGAAGTAGAAGATTTTAAAGGATTAAATGTGAAACCAAAGTTTGATAAAAAAGATGGTCATATTACAACTGATATTGAAATTATAAAATATTTAGCACATAAAAATTTATTGTTCTCAAAGAAAAAATACGAACATAGTTATCCGCATTGTTGGCGTTGTGATACACCGCTTATTAATTATGCGACAAGTTCTTGGTTTGTAAATATTACAAAAATAAAACCAACAATACTTGATAAAGCAAAAGATATTAATTGGTCACCTGAACATATTAAAAAAGGACGATTTGGAAAATGGTTGGAAGGGGCAAGAGATTGGTCAATTTCTCGTCAACGTTTTTGGGCATCGGTAATGCCAATCTGGGAATGTGAATGTGGAGAGCGAAAAGTTTTTGGCTCAGTTAAAGAGCTTGAAGAAATCAGCGGACAGAAAATTACCGACATTCATAAACATATTGTTGATGATGTTACTTTTAAATGTGAAAAGTGCGGAGCAACAATGAAACGTGTGCCTGATGTACTTGATACTTGGTTTGATTCTGGATCAATGCCTTATGCTCAAATGCATTATCCTTTTGAAAATAAAGAAAAATTTGAAGCTAATTTTCCAGCTGAATTTATTGCCGAAGGATCAGATCAAACTAGGTGTTGGTTTTATTATATGCATGCTTTAGCTTGTGGACTTAAAGAAACCAATGCTTTTAAAAATGTTATTGTAAATGGAATAGCACTTGCGGAAGATGGTAAAAAAATGAGCAAAAAATTGCAAAATTATCCTGATCCGATGGAAGTAATGGAGCAATACGGAGCAGACGCTTTGAGATATTATTTACTTACTTCACCAGTAATGCTAGCTGAGAATTTATGTTTTTCAGAAGATGGAGTAAAAGATGCCTTACGAAAAGTAATAATGATTTCTTGGAATGTGGTTAAATTTTATTCTTTATTTGCAGATCGCTCTGTCATTGCGAGCGAAGCGCGGCAATCTCATGACAAGAATGTTTTAGACCAATGGATTATTCTTAGATTAAATGAACTTATAACTGAATCAAGAATTGGTATGGAAAAATATGATTTACCACATGCCACAAGACCGATTGTAAAATTCATTGATGATTTATCAACTTGGTATGTGCGAAGAAGTAGAGACAGATTCAAAGGTGATGATGAAGCAGATAAAAATTCAGCCTTAGCTACAACGAAATTTATTTTAATTGAACTTTCAAAAGTTATGGCACCCTTTACCCCTTTTGTTGCAGAGCAAATTTGGCAAAACGTAACTGGATATAATTTTAAAGATGAAAATAAGTCTGTGCATTTAGAATCATTTCCTGTAATAGATTCAAGGTTTAAAGATATTAATCCAAAAATTTTAGATGAAATGAACGAAGTAAGAAAGATTGTTGAAATGGGATTATCTAAACGTGATGAGTTTAGTATTAAAATTCGTCAACCACTTAGCCAATTAAAAATTACAAATTATGAATTGCAAGTTGATTATGAAAAATTAATATTAGATGAATTGAATGTAAAAAGTATTGTAAGTAAAAAAGGTGATGGTGATATTTCTGTTGATTTAGATACAGAGATTACTGAAGAACTAAAGTTAGAAGGATTAAAACGTGAAATGGTTCGGTTCATTAATGTAATGCGAAAAAATTTAGGCTTAACTATTAAAGACAGAGTTGATGTTGGAATTAGTTCAGAGGATAGTGATATTGAAAAAGTTATTAAAATTTATGCCGAAGATATGAAAGGAGATGTTTTAGCTGACATTGTTGGCTTAGGAGTTGATGGTTTTGAAAATGTTAAAGAAGTTAAAGTTAACGGGATTGAAGTTAAGATTGGAGTTAAAAAAATATAAAAAAATAGCGATTCATTGCTGAATCGCTGTGTTTATTGAAAGTAAAATTTTTAATTAGTACCAAATAGTTATTGTGTAATAGCACATGGGGGCTAGTGCGATGGAAAATCCTTTTATTCCACCTACTTGATTTGAAAAATCACATAGTATGTTATCTATTACTTCATTTTTTTCTTTGCCGCAACATACGCCAGATATAGTTGTGAAATGGTCTTTTTTCTTTTCTTTGTGCTCTGTGTATTTATTTTTTGCCTTATTTGACATTTCCCGTGTTTTATCTAATGCTCTTTGCACAAGATCTGGTTTTTGTTCTTGTGCATACGTTACAGAAAAAGTGCAAATTAGCATTAATACAAAAAGAGCGATGATTAATCTTTTCATTGTTTTCCTCCTTGGTTTTGGTTAATTGAAAAAATTTATTAAATATTAGCATTGATTTAAATAAAAGTCAAGTATATTATTATTGCGAGAATGGGCAATCTTGTTGATTATGCTATAAACCTGTCATTGCGAGAAGGAGTGGATGCGACGACGTGGCAATCTTGTTGATTATAAAGTGTCATCCTGAGCGATAGCCGAAGGGTCCCGATAATTACGCAAGTTTGCATCTACAACGGGATTCTTCAGCTACACTGCGTTTCGTTCAGAATGACACTGGTATGTTAGATATGTTTCGTTTGGTAAGTTATATTTTTTAAAAATTATGAAGAAAAAAGCTTTTGTTTTATTTTCTGGTGGACTTGATTCTATGCTGGCGGTGCGAGTACTTGAGAATCAAGGTTTTTTGGTTACAGGAATTTGTTTTGAAAGTAATTTTTATAATGCAAACAAAGCTCGTGATATTGCAAAACAGATTAGAATAGAATTTATTGTTGTAGATATAAGAAAAGAGATGTTAGATTTAGTCAAAAAGCCTCCACATGGATTAGGAAAAAATATGAATCCTTGCATTGATTGTCATGGTTTAATGCTTAAAAAAGTTGGAGAAATTATTGCCACAAGCTTGTCATTGCGAGAAGGAGCGAATGCGACGACGTGGCAATCTCATGAAAAAATTCGCAATGACATTGTTATCGCAACTGGCGAAGTATTAGGACAGCGTCCTTTTTCGCAAAATAAACAAGCTTTGGAGATTGTAAAAAAGATTTCAGGAATAGATGTTTTACGACCACTTTCTGCAAAATTACTTCCAGAAACTGAAATTGAGAAAAATAAAATTATAGATAGAGAAAAATTATTTTCTATCAAAGGCAGAAGAAGAGAAGGGCAAAAAGAATTGCTTGAAAAATTTAAAATAAAAGAATATCCATCACCTTCAGGAGGCTGTTTATTAACCGATCCAGTTTTTTCTCAAAGAATTAAGCAAATGTTGGAAAATTGGCAAGATTGTACTGTTGACGATATTGAGTTAATTAAATATGGAAGAGTATTTTGGGCTAAGGTTAAGGGGGAAATGTTTTTATTTGTAATTGGAAGACATAAGGAAGATAACGAAAATTTGGAGAAATTAGCCAAGAAGTACGATATTATGGTAGAATTAAAAGAAGAGAAAGGACCGGTTACGCTGGCACGTAGAATTAGATTCGCTCCGCCAGCTGGCGGATGGCGAAAAGATTTTAGATTTAAGAATGATTATAAGATAGAAATTCCAGTTGAGTTAAGTTTGGAAAAATTGGAATTAAATCAAGAAAAATCCGAGGAGGAATTTATTAAGATTGTTGCAAAAATGACTGGATATTTTTCACCGAAATTAAGAGGCAGAGAAATTGAATTTATTATAAGGGTTTGTCACCAAACTACAGTATGACC
>JAGLJW010000005.1 GCA_023142215.1 Candidatus Parcubacteria bacterium | reverse complement strand
TTAAACGAAATCAGAAAAATGGTTCGGGATTATTATAGGAATAAGGAAACAAAAGATAATTATTCGGGGATTGGCTATAGCGGGGAAGAGTATGATTATTTGGATATAGTTGGAGATTTAGCACATGACAATTTTCTTTTGAAATTTGAAGAAGTTTGCACAGGCTTTAATGATCTTAAACAAGTTGACTATTTAGAATGGCCAATTAAATGCGGATGCTTGAGCGTTAATAAGCATACATGTTATCAGCATTTTGCTGAATACCATAAAAACGCTTCTGTCTGCGACAAAATAACTTGGAATGTTTTTGGAAGAGATAATTGCTATTGGGCAGTGGCTATTGAATTAAATAAAGCTGGAATGAATAACAAAATCGATTTTTGTGGTAAAATAGAGGATATGGGTATTGAAAATCATGCGAGACAAAAAGCTTGTTTTAAATTAGCTAAATAGATATTAATATAGTTTTTTATTTTTAATTAAAAATTCATACCAAATATAATCCAGAATCAGCTACTGATTGGGATATTGTGAGAGCAATTGCATATAGTGGAGCGGAGAGATGATAATATTCAATATTATATTATTATAGTTAAAATATTATAACTATAATAATTATTATTAAAAATTATAAATATGTTCAATAAATTACCATCAATAAAAATTTTATTAAAAAATTTATGGTTAGCTTCTAAAAGATTTCCACTGGCTATTATTGTTGCAATTATTGCTACAGTAATGGCTATTGTTTTAATTCATCATCATGATTCTCTTTTAGCTACAGAGCTATTAATGATTGCAACGATGGCATTTCCATTATTTGTATCAGTAGTTATGTTTACTGAAGAAAGGGAGTGGGGCAATAAAGTTAAATATGTATTGAATGGAATTGTTATTTTATTTCTAACTTTATATTATTTTTTTCTACTGCCAGAAAATATAATGATTGCTCAGGAAAGTTTTATGATGTGTTATGCAATATGGCTTATTGCTTTTTGTTTATTGGTTTTTTGTTCAAGATTTATTCGTAAACAAGAAAATATTATTAATGCTTTTTGGCAATTTAATAAAATATTATTTTTTTCCTTAGTATTAACTGCTTTTTATGTTGGTGCAATTCAAGCAGGACTCTCAATTGCTTTGTCGTCTATTAATTATTTATTTGAACTGGATATTGACGGTAAAAGATATATGGAAATATGGATTGTATTAACTGGAATTTTTGGACATTTGTTTTTTTTATCTAGATTTCCTAAAAAATATTCTGATTATGCAGAAGAAATAAACTATCCTAAAGAACTAAAATTATTTGTTCAGTTTATTATGGTGCCATTGGTAAGTTTATATTTTTTAATATTGTATGCCTATGTTATAAAAATTCTTGTTTTGTGGGAATGGCCTAAAGGTGTTTTGGCTTATATGATTTTAGGTTTTTCATTGCTTGGTGTCTTAACATATTTTATTCTTTATCCGCTTAGAGAAAAATATAATTGGGTAAAAACAATTGGGCAAATTTATTGTATTATTTTATTACCTCAGATTGGGATGTTGTTTTGGTCACTTTGGTGGCGTGTATCTCAATATGGAATTACTGAAAAAAGATATTTGGTTTTTATTTTTGGATGTTGGTTGTTAGTTTTGGCATTATACTTATTGATTAGTAAGAAAAAAGATATTAGGTTTATTCCTATTTCTTTAGTAATCATAGCGATTTTAATATCCTTTGGTCCATGGGGAGCATTTGCTGTTTCTAAAAATAATCAAATGAAAAGGCTGGAAAGAACATTGTGTCAAAATGAAATTTTAATAAATGGGCAACTTCAAGAATTAGGTGATAAAAACTATGTGTCTTTTGTGGATCGTAAGGAAATTAGTGCTATAGTTTTGTATTTATATGAAAATCATGGGATTGAACCTATAGAGAAAGTTTTAAATGAAGATTTGAGCTTGATTGAAAATAAAGAATTGAAAGATGTAAAAAGATATCGTTCAACAAATAAAATAGTTAGAAGAATTGTTGTTGAAATTATTAAATTAGATTATGTTGACAGATGGGAAAGAACAGATTCTGCAAATAATAGATTTAATTTTTATACTAACACAATGTTTTCTGAGAATCCAGTATTAGAAATACATAATTACGATTATTTATATCATGCTTCTGCAAGAGATGTTAATGATATTGGCGACATTAAAGGCAATAAGTTTTCTTATGAACTTAATGATGAAATGATTTTTAATATTACTAGAAATAATGAGATAGTGGCACAATATGATTTAACCAAGTTAATTGATAATTTAATTAAAGAATATTCTAGTTATCCAAATTTTAATTTAGATAGAGATGTTTTGAGTTTTAGTTCTGAAAGTGGATATTTGTCATATACATTTTATATAACAAATTTAAGTGGTAAAATAGAAAATGATAATAAATATCAGGTTCAAGATATCAGAGGATGGTTACTCTTTTCAATTAAGTGATATGAATTTTAATAAACAGCAAGAAGAAATAATAAATAGTGTTGAAGGTGCTTTTTTGATTTCCGCTCCAGTTGGTACTGGTAAAACAACTGTGTTGACCGAACGAGTTGTAAAAGCACTTGAAAGTGGAATAAAACCAGAAGAGATACTTTGTTTAACTTTTACAAATCGTGCTGCTGAAGAAATGATTGAGCGGATTAAAGTACGTGTACAAAAAAAAGAAATTTTTGAAAAACTTATGATAAGTACTTTTCATGGGTTTTGTGCTTATTTTATTAGAGCAGAGGCAAAACAAATTGGGATAAATTCTGATTTTGTGATTTTTGATGAGTCAGAACAATATGAGACAATGAGAGCTGTGCTTGAAAATTTTCCAGGATTAGTGAATGAAGGTAAAAATGAAAAACGAGAAACTTTTGATTTAATTGAAAAGGTTTATAAACGGCGTTTAACAAAACTTGAACAAAATATTGGTTGTGCTGTGCCGAAAATTGATGATGATAAAATTCTTGACGCTATTTCTAAAAGTTATATTGAAGAATTAAATATTCAAAATGCAATTGATTTTAATGAACTTGTTCTATTTACTATTGAAAGTCTGTATAAAAATAATAAATTAAGAGATAAATGGGCAAGTCGTTTTAAATTTATTCAGCTTGATGAATTTCAAGACACGCATTTATCAGAATATTTGGTAATTAAGGAACTGGCGAAGAAATATAAAAATATTTCATTTATTGGGGACTTAGATCAAACAATTTATTCTTGGCGTGGAAGTGAACCATATTTTATAGCTGAGCTTTTTAAGAAACATTTTGCACCAGTCAAGGAATTTCATTTACAAATTAATTATCGGTTTAATAGAAATATTTTGGAAGCTATAAAAAGTTTTTTAAATAATTTTGAAAAGCGAGCAACTAAGAATATTGAAACCACAAAAACTGAAGAGGGTGATAAAAAATGTGTTGAAGTTTTTGGTGGATATAATCAAGTAGAAGAGATTTCTTGGGTTGTAGATGAAATTGAAAATATTAAAAAAGAAGATCCAGATTCCAGAATTGCAGTTTTGGCTAGAGCGAATTTTTCTATTAATCGTGCCGCAGAAATTTTTACAAACAAAGGAGTAGCTCATATTACCGTTGATAAATATGATTTTTTTAGACGTCAGGAAATAAAAGATGTTTTTGCATATTTAAAAATACTTTTTAATAAATACGATTTAGAAAGTGCTTATCGTATTATCCAACGACCGCTCAGAAATATTGGACCAACTACACTTAAAAAAATCAGAGAAGAAGGTAGTACATCAGGACTTAGAATTTCTGATTTTTTAGATTTTAAAAATTTTAATTTTGTTGAACCTTTTGAAAGTTTAAGAAATAAATGGAAGAGTGGTAGGATTATAGTATTTGACACAGAAACAACAGGAACTAACACTTTGAAAGACGAAATAATTCAGATATATGCTATTGAAATTGTAAATGGAAAACCTGGCAAAGATTTTCATTTTCATTTAAAAAATACTATTCCAGTTGGTAATTCAGAAATGATTCATGGTATTAGTGATGAATATCTTAAAAAAAATGGTTATGAGCCAAAAGAAGTATTAAACAATCTTAAAAATTTTATTTCTGGAGATGTTATGGTGGGGCATAATGTTAATTTTGATTTAACGATGACTTTAGAAAATGGAAAAAGGCATGGAATAAAATTTGATTTCAAAGAATATTATGACACGCTTGATTTATCACGACGATTAGTTGAAAGTGAAAATTATAAATTAAATACATTAGCAAAAAAGTTTAATCTTAAAACGGCAACGCATGATGCCAAAGATGATGTACTTGCTACGGTTGGTTTATTAGAAGTCTTAGTTGATAAATTAGAAAAAGGAAAAAAACAAAGACAAGAAATTTTTTCTAAGTTGTCAAAAAAATTTATTAAATTAGCTAGTGAAATTAAAACTTGGCAAAAAGGAATTAGCAATCTCCGTCCACATGAAGCTTTAAAATATATTTGGACTAAAACAGGACTTAAAGATTATTATGTAAAAACAAAAGAAGCAAATAGCAGACAAATTTCCATTGAAACTTTAATTGATATTTTTGAAAAAAAAGATGATATTGATAGACCTGGGGATATTGTATTACGAGAATTAATAAATTATGCCACATTAAGTAGAGATATTAATTTTCTTGGTTTGGATAATGGTAAAGTACCAATTGTGACAGTCCACCAGGTAAAGGGACTTGAGTTTGATTATGTTTTTATAATTGGAATGAATGAATATAAATTTCCAATAAGATTTCAAGGTTCAAATTTAGAAGAAGAAAAAAGATTGTTTTATGTAGCACTAACTCGTGCAAAAAAGAAAATTTATTTATCTTATAGTAGGTATGATGATTACGGAAGAAACATGGCGATGAGTAGTTTTATTCATGGAATTGATGAACAGTATGTTAAAATGATTTAAAGTGGTGTTGCAATTTATTTAAATATTATTATATATATTCTTTGTTGCAGTAATCATTTTATCTAAATTAAATTCATCTGATACTTTTTCTTTTGCTTTATTGCTAAATGTTTTTCTAGTTTCCTTTTCGTTTATGAGTTTTATGATGGAGTTTGCTAATTTATTTTCTGATTTTGAATTGACAAGCAAGCCTTCTTGATTATGTGAAATCATTTCTGGAATACCTCCAACATTTGTAGATACAATTGGCAATTCAGCTTGCATAGCTTCTAATATAGTATAAGGAAAACCTTCCTTAACTGATGAACAAATATAAATATCAAATGCTTTAAGAAGTTTTGAGGCTTTATTGACTTTACCTATTAAAAATACATTATTTTTTAATTCCAAATCTTGAATTAATTTTTCAAGATTTTTTCTTTCATCTCCTTCTCCGATTATTATTAACTTAAAATTTAAATTTTTATCCTTCAAAATTTTACTTGTTTTGATTAAATATTTAAAACCTTTTGTTTTATATAAATTTCCAATTGTTCCTAAAATAATTTCGTTTTCTTTTAAATTTAAATTTTTAATGTTTAATTTTGAAATTGATTCCTGCTTATCGTAAAAATTAATTTTATCAACTCCATTATGGATAGTAATTAGTTTTTCTTTTTTGCAAATCTTTTCTTGAATTGCAATTTGTCTATCATATTCTGATACACAGATTAATTTATTTTTAGCTTTTGCAGTAATTTTTTCTGCGTATTTATAAAAAAGCTTTTTCCAAATCGGAAGAGCTTCGTTAAATACCCAGCCATGAACAGTGTATATGATACGAATTTGTTTATTTGCATGAAGTGTAAATAAAGACAAAGAACTTAATATTGAAATTTTTGATGAATTTAGATGAACTATATTAGGATTTATTTTCTTTATTAATTTCTTTATTTCCCAAATTGCAATAATATCATTAACAGGTGAAATAGCTCTTTTGAGATGTGAAATTTGCAAAAATTCAATGTTATTTTTTTCTAATTTTTTAGCTAATTCTCCGTTTTTTCCTTGTTCTCCAGAGGCTACAATAATGTTAAATTCATTTTTTAAATTTATTGCTAAATCAAAAATATATTGCTGGGCACCACCAAGCTCAGATTGTGTTATTAAATATAAAATTGTTTTTTTGTTTAAATTATTATCCATATTCCAATTTTAGCTTGAAAATTACATTTTTGTCAATTGATTTTTTTTATTATTTATATTAAAGTTAATTATTATTTAACTTATATTATTTAGTTCAAAAAAATATGCAAAATATAAATAATTTAGATTATACTAAAAAAATTGGTTTTATTGGTCAGGGATGGATTGGTAAAAATTATGCTGATGATTTTGAAAATCGTGGATACGATGTAGTTCGTTATGGACTTGAAGAGCCGTATGTTCAAAACAAAGAAAAAATAAAAGAATGTGATATTGTTTTTATTGCGGTTCCAACTCCGTCAACGCCGGATGGTTTTGATGATAGTATTTTAAAGGAAGCAGTAAAATTAATCGGTAATGGTAAGATTGCGGTAATAAAATCTACACTTTTACCAGGTAGAACTGAATTAATTCAAAAAGAAAATCAAAATATTTATGTAGTACATTCTCCAGAATTTTTAACTGAAGCAACAGCGGTATATGATGCGACTAATCCAAATAGAAATATTGTTGGTTTGCCGTATATGACTAACGAGTATAAAGAAAAAGCTAAAGAAGTTATGGCGGTTTTACCAAAAGCTCCTTTTGAACAAATTTGTTCATCTCGTGAAGCTGAATTGATTAAATACGGTGGTAATAATTTGCTTTATTTTAAAGTGATATTTATTAATTTACTTTATGATTTATCTAGCGAATTTGGAGCTAGATATGAAGAAGTGAAGAAGGGAATGATGAATGATTCTAGAATCGGCAGTACACACTTAGATCCTATTCATAAAAGTGGCAGAGGGGCAGGTGGACATTGTTTTATAAAAGATTTTTCTGCTCTTACTGAAATGTATAAAAAAGAAGTTGGCGATCAACTCGGTATTAATGTTTTAAATGCTTTACGTGATAAAAATATTGATCTTTTAATGAAGAGTAAAAAAGATTTAGATTTACTTAGGTCTGTATATAGTGATGAGATAATACCAGTTTCAAAATTGAATGTTTTAATAACTGGTGGAGCTGGATTTATTGGTTATCATACTACTGAGGCATTGGCTAAGAGGGGTGACAATGTAATTATAGTTGATAATTTTAATGATTATTATGATGTTAATCTTAAAAAAGACAGAGCTAGAGATTTGCTTAAAAGATTTTCTAATGTGAAAATTTTTAAAGTTGATATTACTGATATGAAAGTGATGGATAAGATTTTTGTAAATCATAAATTTGATAAAATTGTAAATTTAGCAGCACAAGCAGGAGTAAGATATTCTATTGAGAAACCATTTAAATATCAACAAACAAATATTCTAGGATTTTTAAATATTTTAGAACTTTGTCGAAAACATAATGTGAAAGATTTGGTTTATGCTTCTTCAAGTTCTGTGTATGGAAATAATAAAAATTATCCTTATTCAGAAAAAGACAATGTTGATAGCCCTATTTCGCTTTATGCTGCTACAAAAAAATCAAATGAAGAGATGGCTTATACATATCACAATCTTTATGGAATGAACGTAACTGGCTTAAGGTTTTTTACTGTTTATGGTCCATGGGGAAGACCAGATATGGGAGTGTTTAAATTTGTTAAAGAAACAATTGAAAATGGCGAAATTGATGTTTATAATAATGGTGATATGGCACGTGATTTTACTTATATTGATGATATTGTCTCTGGTGTAGTGTCTGCGATTGATAAACCGTTAGCTTGTGAGATAGTAAATATCGCAAGAGGTGAATCTGTAAAATTAATGGATTATATTGGAGCTGTCGAAAAAGTTGTTGGCAAAACTGTAAAAAAGAATATGATGCCAATCCAGTCTGGTGATGTCAAAGAAACAAATGCAGATATATCAAAGGCAAGAGAAATATTTAATTATAATCCAAAAATATCTGTAAGTGAGGGTGTTAAAAAATTTGTAAATTGGTATTTGAATTACTATAAAAATCAAAAACAACATTTGACAAAATTATGATTTTAAGCTAGTGTGAAGAAAGAAGCTCTTTAACTATTTTTCAAAAAAAACAAAATACAGGAGTTGCAAATGACAAAGAAAGATTTTGAAATGCTTCAAACGGGATGTCGCAGGGGATGTGGCAAGGCTACTTTTGCTAGTGTTAGAATAATGCTTTTAAAATCTAACTGTTATAAAGTTGGAGAAAAAATTGCATTTGAAGCCAAATATGAACGATTTCTGTCCCTAATAGAGGCGGGTGGAAAATTTATTGATGTTTTTAAAACATTTCATTCTTCAGGAAAAATTAGTAATCGAAGATTTGTCTTACTTGTGAGTAGCATTAAAAAAAGCGGTAATAAGTGTAGTTTTATTTATGAATTGGTTGAAGTAAGTTGAAATAAATTTTTGTTAAAATGTTCTTAATTAAGCAATCTGGTAGAGATTGCTTTTTTTATAGTTGATTTTATATCTTAGATATATTAAAATATAAAAATAAATATATTATTACAAAATGGTAAAATACATAGTTAAAAAAATATATCAAAATAAGATTTTTATAAAATTTGGAATTTCTGGTAGTACTGCTGCTACAGTAGATTTTTCGTTATTGTATCTTTTGCATGGTATTTATGGAATTAATTTAAGGGTTTCTGCTAGTCTAGCTTTTGTGGTTGCATTTTTTGTAAGTTTTTATATGCAAAAATTGTGGACTTTTAAGGGCGATTGTGATCGAAAAACACATAAACAACTATTAATATTTTTTGGAGTTGGAATTTTTAACACTACAATTAATGCTTGTGTTGTTCCGTATTTAGCTAATCATGGAATTCATTATTTGATTGCTCAAGCCATATCTGGATTAACCCTATCTGTTGGAAGCTTTATAATGTATAAATATGTTATTTTTAAAAAGAGTCATAAAGATTTGAAAAAGAAAAATTTATTTAAACCTGACAAATTTAATGGACTTCGTGTATTAATTGCATCTGCTGAATATAATAATGAAGTAGAAAATATTAGATTTGATTTTAAAAATCAGGGTGATAGAGTAAAAATTGTTACTTTTACTGAAGATGAAAGTTCTGTAGAAGGAATTTATAAAATTAGCAATAAAAAAAATATTGTAGGTAGATTATTTGAATATTTTTATCATTCTTATAAAATTATGAATTGGTCGGATATTGTTTATGTACGAGGGAATTTTGAAAATGTTTTATTAGTTTTTTTGGCTTGTAAAATAAAGCGGGAAAATTATATTTGGGAATTTTCAGATAACTGTTTATTACAAGATAATGAAACTCATAATAAGCAAATTAAATTTTTGAAAAATATCAAAAAAAGAATTATGAAAAATGCCAAATTAATTGTAGTTCGAAATGAAAAAATGAGAAATGTTGTACTTGACTTTGGTGTAAAAAATGAAAAAATAATAAGTTTAAGTGAAAATGAAAATATCAAAATTGCTGAATATTTACTATAATCTTTTAATTTATGAAATTAAAAATAAATAGAAAAAAAATAAATGGATCAGCGGAACATTTTTTGCGAAGAAATGGTTATCAATATTTATATGACAAAAAAACGCAAAAAGAAAGTTATATTCGTACTCTAACAAATAGCAGATACCCACGACTTCATTTATATCTTAATGTAAATGAAAATGATATAATTTTTGATTTACATTTGGATCAAAAAAAAACAAGCTATAAGGGAGCAAATATGCACAGCGCTGAATATGATGGTGAGGTTGTAGGCGATGAAATAATGAGACTACAAGGATTAATTGGTGAAGGAAAAATTATTAATAATAGACAGTTTAATAAAAGCAACAAAAAAAAGATTAGTGAAAAAAATATTAATTCAGAAAAAAAAGTAAATGGATTAATTAATGTTGGAAATAGTGCAGAATCTAAACTTGGGCAAGGAAATCTCACGGATAATTTTATAGAAAAAAAAGAAAAATCATGGTGGAAGTTTTGGTAATTTTTTGTGTTTATGTGACTAGTGAACTTTTGGTATCTTAAATTTTATATTACAATTTTCGTTTACCCATTCTTCGTATTCGTCTATATCGTATCCTATATCTCTACAATAGGTTGGCGGTTCACAATCAATAAAGTCACTATAAAAAATCCCAGTTTTTTTATCTTGGCGGAGTTCTGAAATATCAGGACAAGTAAAATCTGATGATTGTTTTTTAGCACAACCTAATAATAAAGTTAAAAAAAGTACTGTTAGTATAAAATATTTAGTCATAGAGTTTGATGTTTTTATTTAGAATTAAATTATTAAGTTTTACAGTACTTAGTTGATAATCTATATTAATTATCCCTATTTTTAAAATTTTCTTTTTTCTTTTCTTCTATTCTTTGAAAAATTAAATAAATAATAATTACAATAAAAATAATAAAGAATGATAATGATATTATATTTTCTGTCATATATTTAATTGTTAATTAAGTTTTACTGCTGTGCCGTAAACTAATATCTCTGATGCACCTTGCATAATCATTGATGTATGCATTCTTAGATTTATTATAGCATCAGCATCCATTTTTTGTGCATCATCTTGCATACGTTGCATTGCTTGTTCGCGTGCATCGGCTTGTAGTTTTGTGTATTCTTTGATTTCACCACCAACTAAATTTTTAAGACCAGCAAAAATATCCTGACCGACATTACGGGCTCTTACAGTGCTTCCACGTGAAATACCCAAAATTTTAATTATTTGTTTTCCTGGGATTTGTTCTCCTGTTGTAATAATCATATTTTTTATTAATTTTTAAAAATTATCTTATCATTTAAAATATATTTGAACTCTATTTGTATTAATTATACTTTAATTAGTGAATATGTCAATATTCTTCTTTAATTTTTTGTAATTACTCACTGACTACAAAGGTGTCATTCTGGAACGGAGCGAATGCGTAGTGATAGAATCTTATTGATTATACAATGTTGCGTAATTTATGGGATCCTATCGCTTTAGCTCCAGGATGACACAGGAAATTGCTATTTTTGACAATGATTTTATGACTTTTTATAGTCAGTGGAGAGTTCCATTTTTTTATTTGGAGATTTCATATGAAAAATGTTATAATATATGTAAGAAGTGGATAAAATTGAGTGTTGAAAATAGCTAAAAATAAATAAAAAAATAAATTTCAATTTTGAACTTGAATTAAACTTGAGATTAGGTTTTAAAATAAAAATAAAAATAAATAAAATCGACTAAAATATTGGTACGGTTTTTTGTTTTATTTAAATTCTTAATAGCATTTTGATGCTAAAATTTATTTTAAAATTTCTAAAATTAAATAACTTATCTAAAATTACAATATTATTTATTGTAAGTTTTTTGTTTTTTATTTGTGTTGTGGGTAGGATTGAAATTGTTTTTGGACAAAATATTGATGATGAAAAAAATATTGTACTTGATAAAAACAATGCTTCAACTGAATTAAATTCCGTCAAAGATGGAAATAAAAGTTTTAAGCTTATTTCTTTGAACGATAAGTCTAATTTTTCTGCTTCTGAAAATCCGGAGCTTGAATTTAAATTTAGAAAACGGCAAAATTTTATTAAAACATTTGGGGCTTTCTTAAAAGGTATTTTTGTTGATGATTATAGGAGTTTAAATATAAAATCAAAAATCAAAAATCAAAAGTTGAAAGTTAATGATGAAGATTTAATTGAAATTGAATATTTAAAAAATGGAAAGTTTAAAGTTCATTTAAAAAATGAATTACGAAGTTTAGAGATTGGGAAACATTCTATTGAAGTTTATATTTCTGATCCTAAATTAACAGGAGGTGATGTAGTTTATTTTGTGCAAGATTTTACTTGGGGCGTGTTGGCTTATAACTCAAATAAATCAATTTATAATTTAGGCGAAGAAGCATTTTTACAAATGGCAGTGCTTGATGATGATGGTAATACTTTATGTGATGCTGAAGTTGAGTTAGAGATTATTAATCCAGATGGTAAGAGTAAAACTTTTAAAACAGAAAATAAAACAATTACAAAAAATTCAGAATGTGATGGTAATAATGTGATTCACAAACCAGATTATTATACCTATTATCGTGCTGATAAGCTTGGTAAATATAAGATAAAAATGACAGCTTTTACAGAAAATGGTGAACGGACTATTAGTGATGAATTTGAAGTTGAAGAAAATTTGGCTTTTGAAATTGAACGTATTGCACCAACTAGAATGTATCCTTATGCGAATTATGAGATTAAATTGAAAGTTAAAGCTAATGAGGATTATCAAGGAGAGATTGTTGATTTTGTTCCTGATGATTTTATTATTTTGAGTCAGAGAATTGATGGTGAAAAATATAATCAAGAGATTGCCATTCCCAATCAAGTTGAGAACAGGCTCAGCGATTCGCTCCTCGCAATGACAAATGTGGATGATAAATCAGTCATTTGGGATGTTGATTTTAAAGCTGGCGAGGAATATGAACTTTCTTATACAGTTGACTTTCCCAATATTTCACCAGAATTTTATTTGCTTGGGCCAGTATCTTTACAAACAACAAATGAAACAGAATTAGAAAGTAGAAATTGGCAGATTGCTTCTGATGCAGTTGGCGCTGGTATCGCTTTATTGCATGCTACTACAACTACTTTCGGAACAAATTTAAATCAAACTACATCTTATGCTTTTAATTGGGGCGAAAATGATTATGATCAAATTTATTTTAGTCATTCAACAGTATCAAGTCCTTCAAGGTTATACATAAAAAAAGCCGGTGATTATTTGATTTCTTTAACTTTACCCTTGCTTAGAACGGATTCAAATACTAATGATAGATCTCGTATTGAAATGGAAATCAAGGTAAATGGTGTTAAAGAAGATGTTGGTGTTGGTAGATCTTCATATTTAAGAAACTTTTCTCAGTTGCATCAAGAATCATCTGATCATTTAAATGTTTTACTTTCGGGATTAAGTGTTGATGATTATGTTGAAGTTTTTGTGCAAGGAATTGTTGAAGTTGGTGCAACTGAAGTTGTTGAAATTAAAAATAAAGCTACAATGTTAATTGAGAATATTGATAGTAGCGATACTGTTTTTGCTGGAACTGCCACAGGAACAACGAATTCAATAGAATTAAATGGGACAACCCCTTATGAGTTAGAATGGACTGTGGAAGCTAGAAAGGATTCTAATTTTACTCATTCAACATCTACCAGCCCTGAAGATATTACCTTAGATACGGCAGGAAATTATTTAGTTTATGTGAATATTCCTTTAGCTAGTCAAGATTCAGCTAGACGTAAAAATATTTTAGGTAAAATTTTATTAGATAGCACTCAAGTCTCTGGTGGTCAATTTAAACAAGGTTATATTCGAGAAATAGAGGGTGATAGTTATTCATCAATTCACTGGTCTGGTGTAGTAATAGCAACAACGACTAGTCAAATTTTATCAATTAGTGTTGAAGCAGAAGCCAATACAGGATCTATTACGGTTGGTGGTGAAAAGGTGACAGTTTTTGTTCGGAAATTATCAACTACGGATACATATTACGGAAGAGGCACGGAACTTTCTGGTGGTACAGATTGGAATCCATCTTCGGCTCAGTCGGTGCTTTGGCAGAGCGATGATTTTATTGATACTAATACTTTTACTCATTCAACAACAATAAGCTCAAACGAAATCACAGTTTCTAAAACAGGAGATTATTTAGTAGTCTATAATGATTCAATGACTTCAACGGTAGCTCGTCCTAATAATAGAATTATAATTAATGTAAATGGTAGTTCTGTTTCGGGGGCTGAAACTTTAACTCATTATATTAGTGATTCCGATGGGCATAGTGACTCATCGGCTTCACTTGTTTATTTAGTAACTGATTTGGTAAACGGAGATAAAATTACAGTTACAACAGGGCAAGAAGCAAATAATGGGACTATTAATGATAATGATGATGCTGTATTCTTTATACAATATATTGATGATAAAATTCCACCAACTGGTGTTTTTAATTCTTTAGCACAAGATCTTGATGGTTCTGGTGTGGTTAATATCTCTATTGAAGTTAATGACGGAAATCAAGATAATTTAAGAGCTAAGTTGGAATATGAAGCTGGAGCAAGTTGTGCTTTTTCTGCTACGACTTCTTTAACAATTGATTCAACTGAT
This sequence comes from Candidatus Parcubacteria bacterium, assembly GCA_023142215.1. GTDB lineage: Bacteria > Patescibacteriota > Patescibacteriia > Patescibacteriales > UBA12075 > JAGLJW01. The sequence goes on along the minus strand of JAGLJW010000005.1, from coordinate 16,626 downwards.
GTAAATATTACCGCTGATCATGGCGATCCCGATGTTGATAATGATCATGAATATCAAGTTGGTACAAGTTCAGCTATGATTCTTACAACCAGTGGGTCAAATACAGTTAATTTTGATTGGCTTTCAAAAACAGATTTGCCAGGAATAGATGGAACATATTGTGTTCGTCTTACAGTAAATGATAGTCAAGTAGATCAGTCAGTAAGTGCTACTTCTACTATTTCAATTGATAATTTAGGACCATCTATTACTAATATTCAAATTCCTGATATTGATTATAAAGTTGGTGATACTTTAACTGCGACTGTAACAGTAGCTAGCGCTGTTGAAACTTTTTCACTTGATAGTCTCTCAACTATGAATAACGCAACGACTTCAAATTTACAAAAAATAAATAATACAACTTATACTGTTGATTATTCAGTAGTTGAAGGCGATACTGATAGAGCTAGTGGAACTATTCCTTATTCAATTATATTATCTGATTCTTACGGAAATAAAAATACTGCTTTTGCCGGAAATTTCACAAATGGTTTAATTGATGCGAATTCTCCGAATATTTCTAGTATTGCGATTTCAGATTTAATGTTTGGAATAGGCGATATGGTAACAGCAACAATTACAGTGGCAACGGATAGTGAAATTTATTCATTTGATGGAGCTAGTACTATGAATGAAAAATTGCCTTCAAATTTACAAAAAATAAATAATACAACTTATACTTTTGATTATTTGGTAGTTGAGAATGATATTGACAGAGTGGCTGGTGCAATTCCTATTTCAATAATTTTAACTGATACAATTGGCAATAGTAATTCTGCTTATACTTCATTAGAGAGTAATACAGCTTCAGTTGATGCACATAGGCCAGTTATACAAACTGTATACATTACTAATGGAAATTATGGAATCGGAGACATTGTATCAGTTGTTATTAATACTGATGAAGCAGGCTATGTTTTAAGTAATGCAACAGTAAATGAAAAAGCAGTTGGTGATTTTGTAGATAATACTGACGCAACTTATAATGTAACTTATACTGTTGTTGAAGGCGATACTAATAGGGCATCTGGAACGATTCCAATTAGCCTTGTAATGCAAGATGATTATGGCAATGAAAATTCAACCCCGTTTACAAGTCCTTCAAATAATACAGCTGCAGTAGATGCTAATAAACCAAATATTTTATCTATTAGCTTGCCTGATATCGTTTATAAAATTGGTGATACTATTAGAGCTACTACTACCATTGAAGCAGATGACGATGTTTATACTTTAGGAACTACAACTATTAATAATGTTGATGCTTCTAATTTACAAAGAATTAGTTCAACTACTTACACTTTTGATATTGTAGTTGCAGAAGGTAATACTGATAAGCCCGCAGGAACTATTCCAGTTTCGTTAATGCTTGTTGATTCATTTGATCAATATAACAATCCAGCTTCCACTTCAGTGGAAATAAATACAGCTTCAATTGATGCTAATAGACCAAGTATTTCTAGTGTTCTGTTTTTACCAGATTCAGGTATTTTAAAAATTGGAGATACGGCAACGGTTACTGTATCTACAGTTGGAAATGAAATAAATTTGCTCGCTGGAAGTGTTGTAACTATTAATAGTGTTGATATTAGTTCAAGTTTTAATGAAATTAGTGGCGGTAATTATGAAATAATTTATATAGTATCTGAAGGGAATACTGATCATCCCGATGCTGATGATTTGCCAGTTAATTTAAGGTTTTTTGATATTGCTGGAAATGAAAGTGATGCTTATATTGTAACAGATCCATTAAACAGACCAGGAGTTGATGGACATGCGCCAGTTATTTCAAGCGTTACATTTTTACCAAGTTCTGGAGTTCTAAAAATAGGCGACATTGCCACAGCCACGATTCAATCAGACGGAATAAATTACACCGCTGGAACTATCAACATCAACGGAATTAATGCAAGCACTACTTTAATTGATAATGCTGACAATACTTACACAATAACTTACACAGTTAGCGAGGGTCATACTGACATTGCCACTTCATCTGATTTACCAATCAATATATCTTTAATTGATACACATGATAATGAAAGTTTAAACTACAATACAGCCGATGCAGACAACAGACCAGGAGTTGATGGACATGCGCCAGTTATTTCAAGCGTTACATTTTTACCAAGTTCTGGAGTTCTAAAAATAGGCGACATTGCCACAGCCACGATTCAATCAGACGGAATAAATTACACCGCTGGAACTATCAACATCAACGGAATTAATGCAAGCACTACTTTAATTGATAATGCTGACAATACTTACACAATAACTTACACAGTTAGCGAGGGTCATACTGATATTGCTACTTCATCTGATTTACCAATCAATATATCTTTAATTGATACACATGATAATGAAAGTTCAAACTATAATACAGTCAGTGCAGATAATAGACCAGGCGTTGATGGACATGCTCCAAGCACTCCTGGAAATTTGAGTTCTATTAGTCATAATAGCACTTCAATTATTATTAAGTTTGGAACAAGTTCAACTGAGGCAAATTTTGACGCATACAAAATATTTTATAAAGTTGGAGATAATGGAGTTGATGAAAACGATAGCGAATGGAACAAAGTTAATGATGGAAATTTAGATGATATTGATTTTTATACAGCAACAACCACAACTATTACTGGTCTTAGTATTGGAACAGAATACGTTTTTAATATTTGGGCTTATGATATGGCTGGCAATAAAAATAAAGCGTTATCTGAGCTTGTAGCTAATACGAACCATGCTCCAGGAAGTGTTTCTTTATTATCACAATTAAAGAATGACGAAATTACAAATATTAATAATAATCAATGGACTGATGAGAATCAAATTAAGTTAAAAGCTGAAGTAAACGATAATGATCTAGATGAGGTTTTAAGTTTGTATTTTGAGTTAATTGAAGATGGAAATACTTTTAAGACTGCCACAAGTGTACCTTCAGGAGCTTGTGCTTCTGGCGTTGATTATGAAACTTGTACTAGTAAAGTTTGGTATGCTGATTCAGTTGAAGGTGATTATAGCGTAAGTACCTATAGTGATATTGTTCAAATTACAATTTTACCTAATTCAGCTACTGGTTCCAAGTGGCAAGTAATTGCTTGTGATAGTCATGACTTATGTTCCGATAATTGGACTTTGTTTAATGCTATTACACCAAATTTCAAAGTTGATAATGTTTTACCAGCATCTCCAGGAGACCTAACAGAATATTCTAAAACTAACACTTCTGTTACTTTAGATCTTAGTACAACATCAACAGAATCAAATTTTAACGAGTATATAATTTATTATAAAGTAGGCACTTCCAGTGTAACTGAAAATGATTTAGAGTTTTCTTCTTCAAGCGATATACATTTAAAGCATAGAGATTATCAGGGTGCATCTACTACTATTATTGATAACTTATCTGCTGATACAGATTATGTTTTTAATATTTGGGCTTATGATTTAGCTGGCAATAAAGCTTCGGCGATGAATGAAGTTACCGTTAAGACTAATTCATCTTCTAATAGACCAACAGGTATTTTTAATTCTGTAACTCAAGATACAGATGGTTCGGGAAGAATGAATATTTCAATTGAAGTTGATGATTCCGATAATGATGATACTTTGAGGGCGAAATTAGAATATGAAGCTGGATCAACTTGTAATTTTAGTTCTTCGTCTAGTCCTACTTTAGACGAATTAGATGTAAATATAACTGCAGACCATGGTGATCCTGATATTGATAATCAAAGTGATTATCAAGTTGGTACAAGCACAAATTGGATACTTACATCTCCTGGTTCAAATACAATTAATTTTGATTGGCTGTCCAAAACTGATATTCCTTTAGCAGATGGTACTTATTGTTTAAGGTTAACTGTAAATGATGGTTTATTAGATCAATTAGTATCGGCAACAACTACAGTTTCGGTTTATAATTTAGCGCCAACCGATCCAGGAGCTTTAACTTTGTCTGAAAAATCAACTTACGATTTAACTCTTTATTTTGGCAGTTCTACTGTTAGTTCAAATTTTAGTGAATATAAAATATTTTACAAAGAAGGAAGTTTTGGTGTAAGTGAAACCGATACTGAACATTCAGATTCTAATTTAAGTAATATAAATTACGGTGGAGAATCAACTACCACAATTAGTGGTCTTTCAGCAGGGACAGAATATGTTTTTAATATTTGGGCTTATGATATTTATGGCAACAAGGCGAGCCCAACTGAGTTTGCGACTACAACAAATTATATTCCAGCTAGTCCATCCTCTCTTGATCAATTAAAAAATGATGGACTAACTTCCATTGTAAATGGCGAATGGACAGAAGAAAATAATGTAAAATTAAAAGCTTCAGTTAATGATTCTGATGCAAGTGAAATACTCACTTTGTATTTTGAACTTTTAGAAAGTTCGGGAACAGCTACAACAAGTACTTCAACTCCAAGCGGAGCCTGTTCAGCTTCTGCGAGTTATGCGAGTTGTGGTAGTAAAATTTGGAGTGTAAGTTCTTCGCTTGGAGATTATAGTGTTACACCATTTATTGGCGAAGTAAATCCAACTCTTATTCCAGATTCTTCTGATGGATATGGATATAAATGGCAAGTTATGGCTTGTGATGATGATGTGTGTTCTGATTGGACTGGATTTAATGTTTCTTCTCCAAATTTTAAATTAGACAATAGCGTGCCATCAGATCCTGGTAATTTAAGTTTTCACAGTAGAACATATGATAGTATTACATTAAATTTTGGAGCAACTTCTACTGAAAGTAATTTTACAGAATATAAAATTTATTATAAACAAGGTTCAACTGGAGTAACTGAAGGTAACGAATTGCATGGATCTAGTACTGATCCTAGTTTAGATAATATTTTATATAGAGGCGATAGTACCACAACGATTAGTGAATTAATTGAAAACACAGAATATGTTTTTAATATTTGGGTTTATGACGAGGTTGGAAATAAAGCCAATGCAAGTGAAGTTTCTTATTTTACAAATAATAGACCAACTGGACAATTTATTTCTGCTAATCAAAAATTAGACGGTACAGGACGAGCTGATATTGTTATTCAAGTTAGTGATACAAATAGTAATGATTCTAAAGCTAAGCTGGAATATGTTGCTGGTCTAGCTTGTGATTTTAGTATTCCGCTTGATCCTGATTTAGATGAGCTTGATAATAATGCGACTTCAACTTACGGTGATGCAAAAATTGAAAACAATAATACTTATCAGATTGGTAATAGTGCTGGATGGATTATTACATCAAGCGGTGCCAATAATGTTAGTTTTGATTGGTTATCTGATAATGACATGTCTGATGCTAATGGGGATTATTGTTTGCGATTAACAGTTAATGATGGAGCTGATGATCAAACTAACTCAGCAACAACTACTTTAACACTTGATAATCTTGAACCAACAGCGCCTGGTGATTTAATGCTTGTTTCAAGAACAGCAACTAAGCTAGTGTTGGGTTTTGGAAGTGAGTCAGTTGAAACAAATTTTGTAGAATATAAAATATTTTACAAGGAAGGGGCAGCAACTGTACTTGAAACAGATTCAGAATTAATTGATGATGATTTGTCTTCTATTAATTATGGCGGAACAGCAACTACATCACTTTCTGGTCTTGATCCAAACACTCAATATAGTTTTAAAATTTTTGCTTATGATTCTTATGGCAATAAATCAAGTTCTGGACAAGTTGCTTCTACGACCAAGGCAATTCCAAGCGGTGGTTTCAATAGTGTTGCTCAAAAAACAAATGGTTCAGGAGTAGTTGATATTTCTATTGAAGTGTATGATTTTGACGGTGATGATGTAAGTGCAAAATTAGAATATGTTTCTGGCGCAGCTTGTAACTTTGGTTCACCGCTTGATCCTAGCTTGGATGAATCAGCTATTAATATTACAGCTGATCATGGTACACCAACAATTCTAAATTCTAGTGAATATCAAATTGGAACATCAACGAGAATTATTACTTCAAGCGGAGCTAATACTGTAAATTTTGATTGGGACACAGCTACTGATTTGCCAACTGGTGATGGAACATATTGTTTAAGATTAACTGTAAAAGATGATACTGATATTGGATTAGTGGCTACAACAACTTTAACAGTGGATAATGTTAATCCAGAAGTTCCTGGTAACTTAGCAGATAATAGTGTAACTGGTCTCAGTGCTACCTTGGGTTTTGGTTCCGACTCTAGTGATTCTAATTTTTCTGACTATAAAATTTTCTATAAATTAGGATCTTCTGGTGTAACTGAGCTTAATAATGAATTTAATGAATTTGATGATTTAAATTTAAGTGAATATGATTTTAATTCTGCGACAGAAACTATTATTGGTAGTTTAGTGCAAAACTCAACATACGTTTTCAATATTTGGGCTTATGATTTATATGGAAATAAATCAAATGCAGCGATTGAAGTTTCTACAACTACAATTTCAATTCCAACTGCAACCTGGAGAGAGCTTGAGGATGTAGTTGATCCAACTAGTGGTACTTATCTTTCAAAAAGCTCTCATGTTAGAGTTAGGGTGGTAGTTTCAAATACAGGTGATTGGGAAGCAAGTAATTATGAATATTCACTTCAGTATGGAGAAAAGGATGGAACATGCGCCGCAGTATCAAATTGGGCAGATGTATTACCAAATGCTACAAGTTCACATTGGGAAATGGTAGCTAGTGATTATTTCCTCAATGAGTCCTTAACTAGTAAGAAATCTACAAGTTCAGAAGAATATAACTTTGTGCCTGGTAGAATGATTGAAGCACCATCTGCTACAAGCTCTGGAATTACTTTAGGGAATAATGATGTAACTGAAATTGAATATAGTATTCAGTCAACAGCAAGTTCAACTTCTGGCATTGCTTATTGTTTTAGGCTAATGGCAAATGAAACCGTGCTTGATAATTATAATGCTTATCCAGAAATAACTTTAGCACCACCACCATCCAGCATATTTAATAGTGCTCTACAAAAACTTGATGGATCTTTTGTGACTGATATTTCACTTGAGATTGACGATGTTAATGGAGATGAATGTCGTGTTAAATTAGAATACGAATTGGGGACTAGTTGTAATTTTAGTTCATCAACTGATCCAACAATTGACACTAATGATATTAATACAACAGCCGATCATGGGGATCCTGATATTGATAATGATAATCCTTATCAAATTGGGACAACAAGTGGTATGATTGTTACAAGTTATGGACCAAATACAGTAAATTTTGACTGGAATTCCGATCTTGATTTACCAGGCGGGGATGCAACTTATTGTTTACGAGCTACTGTTAATGATGGTCATGATGATCAAACAATTCCAGCAACAACAACAATAGTAATAGATCAAATAAGTCCAGATATTCCAGGAAATTTAACAATGGTAGAGCTAGGTTCAAATAGTATTACTTTGGGGCTTGGGACCACAACTATTGATACTAATTTCAGAGAATATAAAATTTATTATAAAGAAGGATCTTCAGGCGTTACAGAATCTAATGAATTACATGCTTCAAGCTCTGATGAAAATTTAGGTTATATTAATTTTCTTGGTGCTACTACTACGCTTGTTGAAGATCTTGTTACAAATAAAGTATATTATTTTAAAATTTGGGCTTATGATTTTTATGGAAATAAATCTGTTTCAGAAGAAGAACTTGAAATTACACTTAGATATAGAGCAAAAACTGAAAATTGGCGTTGGTATTATGACCAACATAATAAAACACCTACTGAAGCAATGGCAAATGAGGAAGTTGCGCCAAATACAATAATTGCTGGGGCTACAACAAAACTTCGTTTAGCGATGAGAGAGATTGAAGCTATTACAGGAGAGGATATTAAGATGAGATTACAGTATTCAACTTATTCAGATTTTTCATCAGATGTTCATTATGTTGGAGAAAGTGGTAGCACTACTGTATTTTGGGTTTATGGTGATGGAATTGACAATGATGATGATTTAATTTCAACTACAACACTTTCTGGATTATCAAACGGAGCAGTTCATAATGAGTCAGGTATTTCAACTTCTACTTATGATCATATTGGGGGTTCCTTAGTTGAATGGGAATTTACAATTAGAAATAATGATGCGCCAGTTTCCACAACTTATTATTTTAGACCAGTTGACGATCTTAATGATTTACCAGTTGAACACAACGATGGTTTTATGTATCCGAATTTAGTTACTGGCGCAGGTGCTTTTACTTATACAACAACTGGTATGGGAGTTGGATCAACCACTGAAGGTGTGGTTACAAATATTTCTTCAACTCCTGGTTTGATTGATTTTGGAAATTTAACTTTAACTAATGAGGTAATTGGAGCACATCAATTTGAGGTTGATACTAATGCTGGAAATGGATATCAGTTATTTGTTTACAGTAGATATGATTTAATTTCAAATTCAGGAGATAATATTAATCCAATTTCTCACTCTAATGAATCACCAGCTGCTTGGCCAGTAGCTCCAAGTCCAAGTGCTTTTGGTTATCACACAGGAGATGATACTCTATCAGGCATTAATTCTTCAAGATTTTCTGCTAATAACACTTATGCTAAATTTGAAACCGCAATGAAAGAAATATCATATTCACAAATTCCAGTACAAAATGAAATAGTTGATATTGTTTATAGAATTGAGGTAGATTCAATGCAAGAGGCAGGAGATTATGAAACAGAAATTGTATATATTCTAGTCCCAACTTTTTAGTAACTGCCCACTTGACCTTAAGGTGTCATTCTGGAACGGAGCGAATGCGTAGTGATAGAATCTTATTGATTATACAATGTCGCGTAATTTATGGGATCCTATCGCTCTAGCTCCAGGATGACACAGGAAATTGCTATTTTTGACAATGATTTTATGATTTTTTATAGTCAGTGGGTAGTTACACTTTTTAAACTTGACTTTTTTGATATTTATGATATTGTCAAATAATGGTCTTTTCACAATTGATTTTATATCTTTTGGATAAAAAATAATACTAGACATGGGGGATTAAGAAATGAGTGAACAAAAGATTTTTCAAGAGCCAAAATGGTTTTCGTATATAATATCAGCCATGAATGGGATTGGCATAGGAGCTATATTAACTGTTTTGTTTTGTTATGTTTTTGGATATAGTGAAACAATTCAATTGGCACAGAATAATTTAAATGTTGGTAGTTTATACCTTACTACTGTTATTTTTCTAGTTTTTGTTTTAATTACTATTGTCTTAAGTTCTAGTGTGCTTTCTGATATATCAGCTTTATTATTTATTTTTAATGTTATCTGTATAAACATAATTTCTTATATTATTTTTAGATCTCATATAATGTTAGCAGGATTGTTTGTAATATATTTTATGTTTTTCCTTGTAATAAATAGTTATTTTGAGTCTCTTATTAAAAAAGGTATGAAAAAATATTACTTGACAATTATTTTTATTATTATAACTTTGTCATCTATTCTATACGTATGTCCGTTTGTATATGAATTACGGGCAGAATATAATATTGCACAAGCGGAATTTTTACTTTCTGGAGCAAAAAATGGAGAAATTAAAGTTTCGTCAATCAAGGAAGCTGACTGGCTATTGAAGCATCTTTATTTCCAAGAACCAGACGAAGTGCGAAAAAGTTTCTCAAAACAAACAAGGAGTAATTATAGCAATGAGGAACATGAGTATTATCTAATTATTCCAAAAACAGAATATCCTGTTCATTTGTTTTCAGGACATATTGATAAAGAAGTAGCAATTAGATATTAAGAAGCTATGAAGGAGGTTATTTTGATGAGGATTTCACAACGAGTACAAAATCGGATTGATAAATATAATCCTAAAAATGGACTTGCTTATGTTGCTAAATTTCTTTTAGAACTTAGTGAAATTAATCACGATGGTGTAACAAGGCATTCTGAAGGAGTGGCACTTTTATCTGAAGATGTTGCGATTAAGTTAAACAAAGATTCAAAAGCTGCATTTTTTGCTGGTTTATTGCATGATGTGGGAAAAATAATTTTTCCTCATAAATTATTTGATGGCCACAATATTAATGCTGATGAATATGCAGAGGTTAAAAAACACGCAGTTGCTGGATTCAGGGCTTTATCAAAACTTTATCGTTTTACTGGTTTATGTGCAGGACTTCATCACAATCTTTACAAAGCTGGATATGGCATAGAAATTAAAGATTTTCCAAAGGAATGGGGACTTGCTACTATTAAAAAAGTATTGGAAATTTCTATGATTGTATCAATTTGTGATTTTATTAATGCTTTTACTACTCGTGATACGGAGATAAAAGATGGCTCTGACAATGGAGTAAATACTTTGGAAGAAATGCTTTATGCAAAATATCCAGAAGATAAATTCATTGTTGATGTTGCTTTAAAAGAAAATGAAAAGTATTTAAATTAAATTATATTTTTACAAAAAATATGACCACGCATTGGATTAAAAATCTGATGCGTTTTTTATTTGGTAGAAAAGTATTTGTGTATAACTTACACTAATTAAAAAAGTTTGTATGGAAAATGTTGATTTTTTGTTTAATATTAGAGGGCTTGACAAGTTTTTTATTTAGGTATATTATAGTGTTATAAGTACACTAAGCAATTTAAATAACAAAATATGAAAAAAATTAATTGGAAAAATTTTAAACATGCAGTAATTGCAACCGATGTAGTTATATTTACAGTAATAGATAATGAATTGAAGGTATTACTTATTAAAACTAATAAAGGTCCTTTTAAGGGAAAATGGGTTTTGCCAGGTGGACTTGTAAATATTAAGGAATCTGTTGATAATTCAGCTGCAAAGCATTTAAAGAATAAGACGGGTTTATCAAATATATATTTGGAACAGTTATACAGTTTTGGAGAGGTTAATAGAGATCCTTTAGGTAGAGTAGTGTCAGTATCATATTTTGCTCTTGCACCGAACAAGGAATATCAATTTAAAACTACGAAAGAATATGACGAAATAGCTTGGCATTCTATAAATGAAATAAAAAAACTTGGCTATGACCATGAAGATATTATTAAATTAGCAATTATTAGACTTAAATCAAAACTTGAATATACTAATATCGTTTATAGTTTATTACCAACCGAATTTACTTTTACTGATTTACAAAAAATGTATGAAACAATATTAGAAAGAAAGATTGATAAAAGAAATTTTAGAAAAAAAATATTATCTTTAGATATTATTAAGAAAACAAACAAAAAGACAATTGGAGGAGCAAATAGACCAGCTCATTTATATAAGTTTAAAAACAGAAAACTTGAAGTAGTTGAGATAATTTAAATTAATGTAGCTTATAGATCTTTCTTTAAAAGTGAATTATTTATAAAGAAAAATCTATAAGCTAAAAAAATATTAATAGTTAGTGTAAAAAAATACACAAAAAGGGAGGTGTGATATGAAAGCGAAAATTATTAAAGTTGATTTCACGCCAAGAGGTAAATCCTTACGTGAAATGATAAAAACAAGGCAAAGAGAAAAGAATTATAAAAGGACAGAAGATAAAATTAGAAGAATTGTAAATAATTGATCTTTAAAATCAAGACAGATAAAAATTTATCTGTCTTGATACAAAATATTAAACACGACATTTTTGAGGAAAGTTTTCTCGAGAGATTTTCTCATTTATTTTAGTCGTGTTTAATAAATGTTAAAAATCTTTCAACAAAGCCTTGCTCAAATTATGAGTAAGGCTTTGTTCATTACATATAGGGACTAATATTTTATAACAGCCCCTAATAATATTAAAGGAGAAAAAAATGAAAGAAATTGAAATAGCAACAGCGACTATTCAAGGCAGAAGCCATAGGGAGATGAATAAAAATAATCAAGATGCATTCTATGTCATTAATAGACCAGATATGGTTATTGGTTTAGTAGCTGATGGTTGTGGAAGTTGTGTCCAAAGTGAAGTCGGGGCAAATTTAGTAGTTAAGATGATTGTTTGTTTGATTGAAAAAAATTATTTTTCTGGTCAAGATTTTAACGATTTATTGGAAAAAGTAAGACTAGATTCTTTGGCTCAATTTAGAGTACTTATAAATCAATTAGGATTAAATTTTTCTAAAACTGTGAATGATTTTTTTCTATTTACCTTAGTTGGTTTTGTTTTAACTCGTGATGCAGTAGTAATATTTTCACTTGGCGATGGGGTAGTAATGGTTAATGATGAGATTGTAAATTTAGGACCATTTCCTAAAAATGAACCTCCATATTTAATGTATGGTTTAATAAAGTCTTCTTTACAAAATCAGATTGATGATCTACTTAAATTTAAAATTTTAAAAAATTTAAAATTCAATGAATTTGAGCAAATGGTTATTGGAACTGATGGAGTTATGGATTTAATCAATAAGCAAGGAAAAAATATTCCTGGTAAAAAAACAGTGATTCCTGATTTCAATGATTTTGTCAAAGATGATGCTTTGTTTAGAAACTCTGATTTATTGAGAAGAAAATTGTCTTTAACAAATCGAAATGTTGTTAAATATCAAAGAAATCCACAGGGTTATATTGTTGATATAGTTTCCGAAAAAGGATTGCTAGAAGATGATACAACTCTAATTATTGTTAGAAAGAGGAGGTGATATCGTGGATGTTTATGTTGAAGGTCGTAAAATTAGACTTAATCCTACAAAATCTATTGGTAAAGGTGGTGAAGCTGATGTTTATGATATTGGTAAAGGTCTGGCTTTGAAAGTTTTTAAACCGCCGAATCATCTTGACTATGCTAATTCAAAAGACGAGCAACAAGGTGCGATTGAAAGAATAAAGATTCATCAAAAAAAGTTGAAAATGTTTCCAAGAGGTTTACCTGATAGGATTGTTAAGCCTTGTAAATTGGCGACAAATAAAACTAAAACTAAAATTGTCGGTTATGTTATGCCACTTCTTAAAAATACCGAATCTTTAATTCGCTATACTGATAAATCTTTCAGGAATATGAATATTGGCAATAGTGAGATAATAAATATTTTTAAGGATTTATATCAAACTGTAAATGGTATTCATAATAAGCAAGTTGTCATCGGTGATTTTAACGATTTAAACGTTTTAGTTGCTAAGCAAGAAGCATTTATTATTGATGCTGACAGCTTTCAATTTGGTGGATTTTTGTGCAAGATGTTTACTGCAAAATTTCTAGATCCAACACTGGCTAATTCAAAGGTGAAAGATTTTGTATTATCCAAACCTTACAACTGCAACTCTGATTGGTATGCTTTTACTGTTATGCTTTGGCAATGCTTACTTTTGCTTGATCCTTTTGGTGGTATCTATAAACCGAAAGACAAGCAAAAAAGAATTCCGCAAAACAGAAGAGCATTAAATAGAATTAGTGTATTCAATGATGAAGTTAAATATCCTAAGTCTGCGACGCATTACAATATATTGCCCGATAATCTTTTGCATTATTTTCAAAAGACATTTGAGCAAGATAAGCGTGGCGAATTTCCGATTAATCTTTTATCTGATTTGCATTTTTACAAATGCAATAAATGCGGAACAGAGCATGGACGAAATATTTGTCCAAATTGCAAGCAGTTTACTCAAGCTCTTGTCAAAGAGATTGTAGAAGTAATTGGTAAAGTAACTGTTACTAAAGTTTTTTGGGATAAGGGTTTGATAGTTTTTGCAAAGTGTGTAGGCGGAGAATTGAAATGGCTTTATCATAATCAGGGTAAATTTCTCAGAGAGGATAATCAAAAAGTTCTAGAAGGTGATCTTGATTATGGAATTAGGTATCGTATTTTCAGAAAAAAAACTCTTATGGCTAAAAAAAATCAATTGGTTATTTTAGAGCAAAACAAACAGGTTGAAAAAGTATTTGTTGATACTTTTAGAAATTTGTCAATGTTTGATGCTAATAGCCAAAATTATTTCTGGATACAAAATGGACAACTTCTTAGAAGTGGTAAATTTGGTCCAGAATATATTGGTGATGTTTTGCAAAATCAGACTTTGTTCTGGGTTGGAGAAGAATTTGGTTTCGGTTTTTATATGGCTGGAAATTTGAATGTAGCTTTTGTCTTTGATACTAAAAGAAAAGGTATTAATGATGAAGTTAAGTTGCCCATACTTAAGGGACAGTTAATTGATTCAACTTGTTTTTTCGGAAAAGATATTTGTTGGTTTTTCGTGGCAATGGCTGAGAGCGGAAAGATTTTTCATTATGCAATTGTCGTAAATAAAAAAGGAGATATTGTAGCTCAAACAAAGGAGGAAAAAGGAAAATCTGAATGGTTGCAAAATATTAGAGGAAAATGTGTAGTATCAAATTTTCTTTTAGTTGCAACGGATGACGGTATTGTTAGAGTTGATGTAGAAAATTCTAGTATTCAGGTTACCAAAAAATTTCTTGACACCGAAAAATATGTTGATCAAAATTGTCATTTGTTTCCAGGGAAAACTGGTTTGTATGTAGTTAAATCTAAAGAAGTTTACAGTCTTAAAATTAACTGAATTATTTATATTATGAATAATTCAAAGGAGATGATTATGGAAATGTCAAAACAAGAATTAGGTATTCCAGATTTTTTTGATAAGACTAAGGCAGATCAAGTCTGGCGAGTTCCATATCAAAAACTCGCAGTAGATGCAAGGACTTGGGCGAAGAAAAATAATATTAAGCCAGCTGCTAAAGATCAATTCAAAATGTGTTTAGTTCCAATTGATATGCAAAACACATTTTGTCTATCGGATTTTGAATTATTTGTTGGTGGTCAAACTGGGACTGGGGCAATTGATGATAATATTCGTTTGTGCGAATTTATTTATCGGAATTTGAATTCAATCACTGAGATTAATCCAACTATGGATACGCATACTGCAATGCAGATTTTTCATGAAGTGTTTTGGGTTAATGATAAAGGTGAACATCCGATTCCAGCTCAAACTATTATTACACTTGAAGATGGTGAACGTGGTGTATGGAAAGTTAATCCAGCTGTGGCGAATTCTATTGTCGGCGGTAATTATATGGCTCTTCAAAGATTTGCTCTCCATTATCTCAAAGTCTTAACTGACGGCGGTAAGTATCCATTAATGATTTGGCCTTATCACGCTATACTTGGTGGTATTGGTCATGCTTTAGTGCCTTTACTTGAAGAAGCAATATTCTTTCAGAATATTGCACGAAATGCACAAACTGGTTTTGAGATTAAAGGTGGAAATCCTTTGACTGAAAATTATTCCGTGCTTAGACCTGAAGTTTTGGATGATGACAAAGGTCGTCCGATTGCTCAAAAAAATGCCAGGTTCATAAAAAAACTTCTTGATTTTGATGCAGTTGTAATTACTGGTCAAGCAAAAAGTCATTGTGTTGCATGGACGATTGCGGATTTGTTAGATGAGATTGTGACAAAGGATCCTAAGCTTGCTAAAAAGGTTTATCTTCTTGAGGATTGTACATCCCCTGTGGTTATTCCTGGTGTAATTGATTTTACAGCTCAAGCTGATGAAGCTTTTGAACGTTTTCAAAATGCTGGTATGAATATCGTGAAGTCCACGGATAAGGTTAAAGACTGGCCAGATCTTAATTTATAATTCATTTCCCCTCCTTTTTTATTTAAGAAAGGAGGGGTAGGAGGGAATAAAAATGTCTAATACAGTTAAGGATTTATTTAATTCTGCTGAAGAAGAAGGTTTAATTACTGCTAAAGCTGCTGATGTTTTAGCGGTAGTGGATATTGGTAATGAAATACAAGCTGCTCTTGGCATGCCAGTTGATGATGTGCAAGCCAGCGAAGTAGTTTTGGTAACTATGATGCCTGATGATTCTAGTTCTATTCGGTATGAAAATAATACCCAAACAGTATGTGATGGTCATAATTTGGTTTTGGATGCTTTGATAGATTCTAAACAGATTGATAATATTTTGGTGCATACCAGGTATCTCAATGGTAATATTTTATATCCTTATTGTCCGATTAATCAGGCAATAAAGATGGATAAAAATAATTATGATCCCAATCAAGGTACTCCTCTTTATGATCAAACTGTGTTGTTACTCGGTACTATGCTTGCCAAAACTCAGGATTTTTCTGATAACGGTGTGCCTGTTAGAACAGTAACATTAATTATTACAGATGGTGACGATCTTTGTTCCAAGAGGGCTAATTCTGCCATGGTTAAAACCTTAGTTGATGACATGCTTCGTACGGAACAACATATTATTGCCGCTTTGGGTATTGCTGATGGTCATACGGATTTCAATGAAGTTTTTCGTGAAATGGGGATTAGAGATGAATGGATTTTAACTCCAGCTAATAACCAGGGAGATATCAGGAAAGCTTTTCAGATTTTTTCTCAGTCTGCAGTACGAGCTAGCCAAACAGCCGTAAACTTTAGCCAAATGGCTATGGGCGGATTTGGCAGTTAATTTGTTCTTTTAAATTAAACAACATATCAATGAAGAATAAGAAAATTTTATTCTTCATTGATATCATTATTTTGGAATTTAATAATTAAATTTCAGAAAAATGATCATTCAATGACCTGTCGCCAAACTACAGCATGACCTAAATTCCCAGATTTCGGTAAATTTCTCCAAAAAT
>JAGLJW010000049.1 GCA_023142215.1 Candidatus Parcubacteria bacterium | reverse complement strand
GAATAAATTTGCTCGTTTGATATTGTGGTTAAGTTATTATTAGAAACCAGATAAATCGTTGATTCTCCAGTAAACTTAACTGGTTTGAGATTAGCAGAAGTAAAAAGTGCTGGGATTATTCCATTAGCTTCGTTATTTACTGCTTTTATTGCTGAGGTTAGATGGAGCTTGGAATAGCAAACATGACTGTTGGCTTTACCATCATTTTGCTTCCAATATATACCCTGACGACCATCTGGATAAACTTTAAACTTCCAAAAAGTATCCGTCTCCAAAGTATAATACTCAAACTGATCCAAAAAATTTGATTCTTCAATTAAAAGCCTGATTAAATACTTGTAAATAGAATCTGGATATAGCTAGGTTAAATCATCCATATCTAAGGCTATAACTAGATTTGGTTGAATATCTACACCGTTACTTGGTATATTGTTTTTAAAAACAAAACAAACTTCATACCAAACATCCTTTTGCAGATTTTCAGGATTTCTAATTAATAATGCATTAACATGATCATTCGTTCCTGCGTTAGTTGTATAATCACAAACATTTGTATCTCGCTGAGGATTAGAAGAAGCAGGAAGATTATTAGTAATGAAATCTAAATCTAAAAGATGTCCATTTTTTTCAACAATTTCTACTTCCAGACCAAAACCTCCAAAAATACTACTTACTTTATGTTTTAAGGTATCTATTGATTCTTGATCAAACATAAAGTTAAATGAAATATAATTATTTTCTGCTACAATATATCCTCTGACGGCAGACCATTCTTTCTTGCTAGTAGGTTCTGAATCGTATTGATCAAAAGGTAAAACTATACCTGCTATACACTCTACATCCGTAACAAAACAAAGTCCAAAAGATGTAGAAGTTATTCCAAAAGATAAACATAAAACCATTAAAGAAACCAACAAACATTTTGATTTTTTCATTATTTTCTCCTTTTTTTGTTTTTGTTCTTTAACACCAGCTTCGGTTAACCATTTATTTTATTGTAAAGAGCGTTTTTATCACCTCCTTTTTTTATTTTCTGTTTTACAATAAATTATTTTTTAAATTTATTGCTTTTTTTATGGCTTAATGTTTTAAGCCATAAAAAAAATTAATCTGGAATTTCACTTAAGTGTTTAAGTATATTATTAAGATGTATAAATCGTTGTTCGCAAACTAATTTTCTATGTTTTCCTTGAACACATTCTTCCTTTAACTTTTTTTTTGCCAATATTGCTCTCAGGAAAATTTCTTTTTTTGATAATTCCAATTGCTTCATTTCTCTAACAAATTCTTCTTTGGTTATACTCATGTTACCACAACAGCCCTCACCAACAAAACAAGCAACATTATTTTTATACCTCAAACTAGTTTTCCACGCATAATGCAAAAATGCTTTACCTGAATAATATAAACATCCAGAAACTATAAAAATAGTAAAAATAATTATTACTTTTTTCTTCCATCCAAATTTTTTATTTTCTTTTATTTCTTTTTCTGACATAATATGTTTTTAATAAAATTTTATCTTTAAACTAACTTAAACATTAGCGTAAAAATGAAATTTTGTCAAAAAATATAGAAATAAACAAGCCATATCTTTAACAAAACAAAAAACATACAGTACTTTTTCATTTTTTTCCTCCATCGGTTACAAGTTAATAAATTGTAAAGAACATTTAAAACAATCACTAAAATTGCTTTTTACTAAAACTTAATAGTTTCAATATAAAAATAATCTTAACTAATTATTTCAAAACTTTTTAAAACTTTTTCTAAATCTTTGTTTGTGAAACTTGCATTCTCTTCAATGTTATGCCTAATTTGATATAATTTATTATTTTTTTCTACATAATATACAATACTCTTTATATCACCATTTTCTTTTGATGAAAAATCAACTATAACTTTATCAGATAAATATTGATTATTTAAACCAATATTTGACTTGTCAAATTTTAAAGATTCTCTTGCTATTGGTTGAAGTACAACATTTTTATCAAATTTTTTCAGATTACCATATATACTTATTGAAAAAATACAAACAGAATTATTCAAACCAAAACAAATTGTTTTATCATTGTTATATGAATTAATTAAAAAACTATTAGGACAATTAAGTTTAAACCCGATTTCATCATTTTGGTAAGTTTTCCAGTCTTTATATTCATCATTCTCTTGAGTTAAACTAGAAATTTCTTGTGTTGTGGTAGAATCATCTATTTGATTTGTTGTGTTATCAATTTTGCTATCATTAAACACTTCTTCCTTTTTACAGCCAGTCAATAATATTAATAAACTTAGAATTGTAATTATTAAATATTTCATAATTTTCTTTTTATTAATCTAATTTAAATCTGACTTAAATTTTTCATCTTGTCAATAGAACAAAATACAAAATATTGAATTTTTTATCAACAACTATTATAATAATATTACAAAGCCGAAATAGCTCAGCTGGTAGAGCAGTCCCTTCGTAAGGGAAAGGTCACGAGTTCGATCCTCGTTTTTGGCTCAAATAAAAAAAATGCTTTTGAACAATTAAAAGCATTTTTTTATTATCACAATTTTTCACTACTTATATTCACCGAGCTCAACTATTCTAATAATAACCTTATCACCTCTTTGAATTTTCAAACCAATTTTATTGCCTGGTCTATATTTTCTTATCATATTAGCTAAAGTGTTTTTTTCATTTATTTCTACTGCGTTTATTTCAAAAATAATATCATCTGGTAAAATACCTGCTTTTCTAGCTGGAGAATTTTCAATAACTGCCCTTATCCATGCACCATTTTTTCTTGGCAATTGATTTAATCCTGCATCCTGTTCAGTAAGCTGTTGATATCTAACACCCAAAATTGGTCTTATTATTCTTTTGTGCTTTTTTATACTCTCAATAACTTGCTTGGCATCGTTTATTGGTATTGTAAAACCTATTGATGAGCCAATATTGTCTTTGGCTACATTGATTCCAATTACTTCTCCATGCAAATCAATCAACGGTCCGCCTGAATTTCCTAAATTTATTTCTGCATCAGTTTGGATTACTTCATTTAAACCATTATCAACCGAACTTAAATCTCTTCTAAGTCCGCTGATAATTCCTTTTGTCACACTATTTTGATATCTTCCTAAAGAATTACCAATCGCAATTACAGTCATTCCTACTTCAAGCTTTGAACTATCACCAAGTTCAACAATTGGTAAATCACTGGCTTCAATTTTCAATACAGCTAAATCATTAAATGGATCTCTCCCAGCTAATTCCGCTTCGTATTCTTCTCCTGAATTTAAAACGATGGTAAATTTTCCAACAAATTCCGCAACCGCATCAACGACATGTTTGTTTGTAACAATATAACCATCAGAAGAAATTATAAAACCACTTCCACGACTTTTTTGAATTTTCCTTTGTTTGGTCTCAGGAACTCCAGCTGGAGAATCAAGTGTTTGATTTTCTTCATTTTCATAAACGACAACACTTACAACCGACGGTAAATTTTTCTTTATTGCTCTAACAGTTGCTGTCTGTTCATCAAATTCTAAATCGTTAGCAACTATTTTCTTAACTCCAAAAAAATCTCTAAACAAAAATCCGCTAGAGATTATAAAGGTAAATATAATTAGAAATAATATTTTTCTTTTCATAGTAAGATTTTATTAATTAATTTAAGCCAATTCCGCCTGTCCTTTCATCCTCGTCCTTAATCATTTTTTGTGAATCAATTTTCATTTTCTCAATTTCTTCTTTACTAAAAGCAACTTGTCTTTTTTCTGTGCATTCTTTTGTATCACTATTTTTACAAAATCTAAGCAATAAAAGCGTCTCACTTATTAAATAACCCGCCTGTTGTCTGGTTAGTGCAAAACCATTATTAATATTTAATGCATTTTTTATAAAAACTAAAATTTGATTTTTATTTTTAATTCCGCTGAAATCATTGCCCCGTTCTTTTTCGAGATTATACGCCTCCATTAATTTATCACGAAAATCATTACCGATATATTGTTCAAGAATTGTAATGTTATTATTATTTTTATTCTCAAAATTTAATTTCATAATTATTCAAATAAATCAGTACTTAAATATTTTTCTCCTCTGTCAGGGAATATTGTTATTATTTTAACATTTTTATGTTTTTTTGCAATATTTAAACTTGCAAGCATTGCTGCACCGCTACTCATTCCAACAAAAATTCCTTCTTTTCTAACAATTCCCCTAACAGTCTTAAAAGCATCTGATGTTTTTATTTTTATTATTTCATCAAGTTTGCTTTTGTCATAAATAGCTGGAACTATTGCTTCTGTCATATTTTTTAAACCTTGAATATAATGTCCTTCAATTGGCTCAGCACTTACAATTTTTATTTTAGGATTTTTCTCTTTTAAATATTTAGCAACACCCATTAATGTTCCCGAGGTTCCTATTGCAGCTACAAAATAATCAAATTTACCATCAGTCTGTTCTATTATTTCTTTAGCAGTTGTAGCATAATGTGCATTCTTATTATGTTTATTTGAGAATTGATCTGTGCAAAAAAATTGTTTAGGATTTTCTGCGATCATTTCTTTAACTTTAAAAATCGCTCCATCTGTTCCCTTTTCATTATCAGTTAAAATAATATTAGCACCAAAAGAAGCAATCATTTTTCTTCGCTCAATTGAAACCCCTTCACTTATCACAATATCTACTTTATAACCTTTCACTGCCCCAATCATAGCCAGAGCAATACCAGTATTTCCAGAACTAGCTTCAATTATTGTCTTATCCTTATTCAACTCACCAGTTTTTTCCGCCTCTTCAATCATCTGAAGAGCAATTCTATCTTTAATACTCCCCCCAGGATTCACCCCCTCAAGTTTAGCAAATATTTTACTATCACCAATATCAAAATTATTTATCTGAACAAGCGGTGTATTACCAATTGTTTTTAGAATATTATTATATATCATTTGTTTATTGTTAGATTGTTTATTGTTAGATTGTATATTAATATATTATATTAATATATTATATTAATAATAAATATTTATCAATAAAAAAAACCAATTTCATTAATTTGACATTTTTTATTTTTCTGTTAAAGTGTATTTTGAGAGGATAAAAAACATCACAAACAACCAAAAAGGAGGTTAAATCAATGGAATTAAATCAATTAATGGAAGTAAAAGAAACTGTTGAAAAACATTGTGTAAAGAAATTGGCTCAAATTCTATATGCATGTATTGAGTGTCCTGGTGAGAGAGCAGAAATTGATTGGATTACGGCAAAAAATTACATTGATAAAAATATCTGGGTTGTTGATACTATAACAATGGATTTAATTGATGACAGAAAAAACCATCAAGCAAGGAATTTCAATTTTGGCAATCAAACCGAAATAAATCCAAAGTTCAGTTTTAAAAGATTTGATCAATTATTCGGTCAATATATTTGGGAAAAATGCCACAAAGAGATTAGAGCTAATCTTCCAAATCCTCCATATAAACGTATAAAGTTTTATTAAAATTTCAAAATGGCTTAATTAAGTAATGAAAAAATTATTTATTAAATTTCTTTTCACAGAATTATAATATTCTGTACTGAAATAAAGTAGTCATAATAAAAGCCTTAGACAATTCTGAGGTTTTTTTTCAATTGATACATGTTTTGCGTTATCTAAATATCATTTTTAAATAATAAAAGATATTTTTACAGTTTTATTTAAAACAATGTTTATATGTTATAATCATCTTTAAAAGGATTTCTCCGTACTCCACCACAAAATAACAAAATTAACTGTACCAAATAGTATAGAACTGTAAAACACAAATTCTTGACTTTTATAAAATTATAAGGTATATTAATAATATAAGTTAATAACTGCCCGTAAGCGGGGAGTTTTTAATTACAATTTTATTTAATATTAGTAAATAATATGTTGAATTCACTTATACGCTACATTAAAGAATCTTTTGAAGAGATGAAAAAAGTAACCTGGCCAACAAAAAAAGAGGCTAAAAGGTATACAATTTTAGTAGTAGGAATTTCTGCAGCAGTAGCTGCTTTCTTGGGAGGTTTAGATTATGTCTTTTCCACAATGTTAAAAACTCTTTATTAAATTTATTATAATTTTCATATACTAATTTTGGCTAAACTTAAAAGCTAAATATTAAAAATACTTAATATTATGTCCAAACAAAATATAAACTTAGGCAGAAAATGGTATGTTCTTCATACTTACTCTGGTTATGAAGAAAATGTTGCTCAAAATCTAAAACAAAGAGTTGAGTCTATGGATATGGAAGATAAAATTTTTGAAATTTTAATTCCAATTGAAAAAAAAATTAAAATTAAAAATGGAAAAAGAAAGGTTGTTGAAGAAAAAATCTTTCCTGGATATGTAATGGTTGAGATGATTGTGACCGATGAGTCTTGGTATGTAGTAAGAAATACTCCAAATGTAACTGGATTTATTGGAACAGGAACAATTCCAACACCAATTTCAGAAAAAGAAATTAAATCACTCAAGAAGAGAATGGGTGTAGAGGAACCAAAATTCAAATTAGATATTATAGCTGGCTCACCTGTTTCAATTACAGATGGTCCGTTTAAAAACATGGAAGGTAAAATTACCAACATTGATGAAGGAAAAGGAAAAGTTAAAGTTGTCGTTTCAATGTTCGGCAGAGAAACACCAGTAGAATTAGATTTTTTACAAATTAAGAAAATATAATATTTAGTTCATAAAGTCACAAAATTATAAAATTATAAAAACACTACTTTATAGCGCTTCTACTTTATAAACTTTTTACTTTATAAACTTTTAAACTAAATTATATGGCAAAAACAATAACAACAGTAATTAAATTACAAATAAAAGCAGGGCAAGCTAATCCAGCTCCTCCTGTTGGACCAGCTCTTGGTCAACATGGATTGAATATTCAAGATTTTTGTACAAAATTTAATGAAGCAAGTAAGGATAAAATGGGAGATATTGTTCCTGTTGAAATTACAGTATTTGAAGATAGAACTTTTAGTTTTATAATGAAAACTCCCCCAGCATCTGCTTTAATTAAAAAAATCTTAAAACTTAAAAAAGGTTCATCTAATCCACTGACAAATAAAATTGCAACGATTACAAAAGATCAACTTAAAGAAATTGCAGAAATTAAAATGCCTGATTTGAATACAAATGACGTTGAACAAGCAATAAAAATCATCGCTGGAAGTTGTAAGCAAATGGGAGTTGAAGTTAAAAAATAGATTCAAGAAGAATATATTAAATTAAAATTGTTTTTTTAAAATTTAACTCAAGGAGCATTAAAATGAAATTACTGGATCAGATGACTGACGCAATATTGTTAAATTGTAAAACATCACAAGAAATCGGAGAAAGCAAAAGAGAGGCAGAAATTAGAATTGCAATATTTTTTATATTGTTCGGCTGTTTATTATTAATTAATTTTAAGGTTTTATTAATAAGTTTGAATGAAGCCAACATAATAGGAGCTTTAGAAACTATTTTTCTAAGTTTAATGTTAACATATGTGGTGCATATCATGTCCAGAGTATTCAAAAGAGATTTTGGGCAATTTCCTTGGGAATAAATAATTGAGATTAAACCTTGGCGGAAAAAATCCCGCCTTTATTAAAAATTATAAAATTATATATTAAAATTAATTTGTGGAAGACTGATACTTTTTAAAATAAAAGTCGTTTGTACCACGAAAAAAATTATGAAAAATGAAAAATTAGCGTATGACAAGTTTAAACAGTATCCAATTGTAGAAGCTGTTTCAATTGTTAAGGAAATGGCAAAAGCGAAATTTGATGAAACTTTTGAAGTACATTTTAAACTTGGAATTGATCCCAAAAAAGGAGAACAACAAATTAGAACTGCTGTAACTTTACCTCACTCAACTGGTAAAAAAATTAGAATTGCTGCTTTTGTTGGAGATGATAAAGTTGAAGAATGTAAAAAAGCTGGTGCTGACTTTGTTGGTAACGAAGATTTAATTGCTGAAATTAAAAAATCAGAAAAAACTGAATTTGATGTTGCCGTAGCTGAACCAGCTCAGATGAGAAACATTGCAAAAATTGCAAAAATTTTAGGAACACGTGGATTAATGCCATCACCTAAAAATGAAACAGTAACTCCTACTCCAGCTAAAGCAATTAAAGAACTTAAAAAAGGTAAAATTAGTTTTAAAAATGATAATACTGCAAATATACATGTTGCAATTGGAAAAGTATCATTTGATAATAAAAAATTAGAAGAAAACTTTGAAGCTTTATTAAATCACATTAAAAAAGTGAAGCCGGCTAAAGCTAAAGGAATTTATCTTAAAAATATTTCAATCAGCTCATCTATGGGAGTTGGCGTTAAAATAATTATTGGAAAATAACAATTAGATCTCTACATAAAAAAACTTGGATTTTTTCCGAGTTTTTTTATTTTTTTAAAATCACAAATTTAATTGCTTGTCAATATTGATTTTGAATTTTATTTTTGATAATATTATAATAATTAAATTATTAATGTAATTAATAAATAACAAATTAAAAACAATATGTTAAACGAGAAAAAATGCTACACTCGCCCGTCTTGGGATGAATATTTTATGAATATTACTGAAATAGTCGGCTCCAGAGGAACATGCGATCGTGGAAGAGCTGGTTGTGTAATAACTAAAAGTAAAAGAATCATTTCAACTGGCTATGTTGGATCACCTACTGGAATAGCTCATTGTGATGACATTGGTCATGAAATGCACACTGTTCTTCATGAAGATGGACACGAAACAAGACACTGTATCAGAACTGCTCACGCTGAACAAAATGCAATTGCAACCGCAGCACGTTTTGGTACCGCACTTGAAAGCTCTACACTCTATTGCAAGATGACACCATGTTATGTTTGTGCTAAAATGATTATAAATGCAGGAATTAAAAGAGTTGTATGTGCACAAGATTATCATGCCAGTACTAGAAGTAAAGAAATTTTTGCCGAGGCTGGTATTAAGTTCAATCTTCTTAGTCAAAAATTAACAACTTATGACGACATGGGAATTTCCCCTAAAAAAGGATCTCAAAATGAAATAGAAAAAATCACAAGTTCTGATAATTTTTCTAATAATATTCCCACCCCTCAAGCTGAATAAAAAAACTAAATATCTTATTAAATAATATACTATATGATTAAAGTTGAATTATTATCACACTCCAGTGCTGACCCTATTGAATTAACTTCTCATGCGGCTTTGGCATGTTATCAAAGCATTCCACCACAAATGGGGAAAAAAATAGATATTGAAAATCGTCTTTTTAATACTGGGCATCATACTACACTTCAACATAATTTTTTCACTTTCAACATTGAAGGAATTTCTGTCGGAGATATTACAACAGGGATGCATCTTGCTCATCCCTTTTATAATTCAGATCAACGAAGCGGAAGATATTGTGCTAAAATGTTTTTGGAACCTGATTTTGATAAAATTGAAGAATATATAAAAACTTTTTGGCCTGATGTTGAAAACTCTACCAGATCTGAAGTAATGACATATATTAAAAATTCAGTTCAGATTTATCATGATAATATTAAACAAGCATCAGAGATAACAAAAAAATTTATAAAAGAAGAACGCCCTTTTGTATCTGACAAAGCTGTTGAATTAAATGGACCAAAAATTGCTCAAGAACAAATGAGAGTTTTTATTCCAATCATATTCCCTACTGGTTTTGATTTCACGATAAATATCACTGTTTTAGCCGCTATATATCAATCCGCCTGGACTCCTGCGATGAAGTATGTAACCGAAAAAATGGCTGAATTAGTAATGAAGCAATTTCCTGATTTAGAATTTATTTTTGATGAAGATAAAAGAAAGAATCATGAATGGGCATTTGACATTTTGAATAATAATACAATTAAAAATGAACCTGCTTTAGAATTAATTTCAGTTCAAAACGAAGACAATTTTATTAAACCGTTAAATAAAGATATGCACCCCGTTGATCTTTTACATTTTTTGCCCAAAATGATGGATAATTCCATCGGTGAAATAGAAACTAAAGTAGAAATGTCCATCGCCACGATGGGGCAAGATCAAAGACATAGAACTATAAGAAGAGGTAAACCTGCATTCACTGGAAATTTTTATTTACCAAGCATTCCTGAAGAATGTGGATTAGAAGAAGAGGCAAAAAAAGTTTTAGCTGATTGGAAAAATTTAAAAAATAAAA
The DNA here is from genome assembly GCA_023142215.1 of Candidatus Parcubacteria bacterium. Lineage (GTDB taxonomy): Bacteria > Patescibacteriota > Patescibacteriia > Patescibacteriales > UBA12075 > JAGLJW01. Next base: position 10,342 of record JAGLJW010000049.1, on the reverse strand, counting down.
TTCCAAAAACTTTACACATGATTATAGCACCATATGGAGCCATGGTATCTTACACAAAAAAAGGATCATTTAATGCTATTGCTCACGAACAAGGAAAAAGACTCTGCTTTTGTGCCCAAGAAGAAATTTACCACCTCGGAAGATTATTACGTCTTTCAATACAAGACTTTAATAGCAAATCATCTTTATTAAATATTTTTGAGCCTCCCTGCTATAGAGATGGAATATGTGCCGAAGGAGCTAGGTATTGTGGAAGAGATTTAAAAGAAAGAAACCCTGACAACTTTTTCCCGAAAAGAAAAATTTAATATTAAAAATTGACCACAGCTTTTGTACAATAAATTATATACATGATATAATAATGATGTAAAATAAAAACATAGTAAGTATATAATAATTACATGCAATAACAAGTCATGCAAAATATCAACTAAATTAATAGTTTTGAATAATTATATGAAATTATTTTCAAGAGCTAAAAAGTAGAAAAAAGACAATTTTTTTCCTATTTCAAAAAATCAAAATTTATAAATATTAATTTATTAAGTATAAGATATATGGCTAATCAACAAATAGTTGACTGGATTAAACAGCAAGATTCACAAAACTATACTTCTCAACAATTGTACAACTCTTTAGTTCAGCAGGGTTATAATCCAAATGAAGTTAATAAGGCAATAAAAATTGCATCTCAATCCCCTCCACCAATAAATCAATCTATTGAACCAACCAAAACGTCAATTAATATTTTACCAATTATAATTATTGGAGTTGTGGTTATAGGTTTAATTAGTGGAGGAATATTTTTCTTTTTTTCTCAAAATAATAAAATCAGTTCTGATACAAAAACTAATTCTCAAAATATATTAACCAATAAAAAAACGGATCAAGCATCTAAAACAGAATTATCTGAATGTGATACTTTTCCAGATAAACTTGAGTCATGTGAACCATTTTCGTGCAAATTTAAACATCCATTTACTAACGAAATTATGGAGAAAAAAATTATTGGATTAGTAAATGGCAAATGCCAATATACTGAAGAAATGCCAAATAATGGCAAAATGGGATGTAATTATTCAGAGAGTTTACGAATAGCGGTAGCACAATACTACAGAGATCTTGTTGTTGCAGAATCTGCTGGAACTAATATAAAAGCTAATTTAGGAAATGGAAATGTAAAAACAACATATACAATTAATGGTAAAAGGGTTGATAATCCATTACAAGAAGCGATGATTAATGGTCAGTGTATTATTTCAGGCTATGAAAAACCGCAAGTTGACGATAAAAAAAATAATACCTTGAACAATAAACCTACAGGCCAAGCAACTTTAGATTCCATTAAATTTGATAAAGACACATATTCCAAATATTCATCTGCAAGAGCGACAATAAAAATATCATACGAGGGAAATCCATTTCATGGACTAATATTGCTGAAAATGTCAAGAGACGGTTTTTCGGGACATAAAGGTACTTCCATTTATAGTAGTTATGTTAAATTAATTGAGGGAGATACAACTATAAATAAACCAGTTGCTTTTACCTATTCCAATAGAGTCACTTCTTGGCCAAGTGAAACTTCAATTTATAAAAATGAAGGAAAGTATACTTATAAATTCCTCTTATTTGATTGTAACAGCATCATCAATGAATTTAATAAAGAGTGTGATGAAGTTGAATTTGGAACTGATGTTTTTGATGACGGATTACCAAGCAGTAAACCACTGGATACCAAAATAGTTTCTGTTGATATAATCAAAGGAAATTTATGTTCCCTAACCTATAGTGATTGTGAAAACGGAAAACATTGTTTTGTAGAAACATACGAAAATAATTCTAATTTTATAGGTGTGTGCCTAAATAATCAAGTATTAATAAATATCACTGAAACTTGTGATGAAAATTATTCTGGCTGTGAACAGTATACTTGTGATAGTTGCTTAAAAAACCATAAGGGATGTTTCGGAGGACGGTCTGGTTGGCCTGATAATATGACAAATAAATGTGTAGAATGCGATAATCATATGAATAAGTGTAAAGCAGGTTTTTCATGTAAAGATTATAAATGTGTTCCAGAATAATGTGAAAAATACTCTCTTTCAATTCTTGTCACATTCATTCTTTCGCTAGAACACCCTTAAAAGTATAATCATTATGACAAACAAAAAATTAACTCACATCATTTTAGTTGCAATTGGATTACTTGCTTTAATAATATTCTTAATATTGCCAATATTTAGTACCCGTATAAATCCTTTTTCTAATTGTGGAACATATGATGAACAAGGTGATTTACATTCAACATGTGTATGCCATGGAATTCGTACTAGAATTGACAACTCTTCCAAATGTTGGGGCTTACGGATTGATCATTATGAATAGTAAATACTACGAGACGAAGTGAACTCTAACGCCCCACTTGAGTTATTTGATACCAAATAAACAGAAAATACTCAGCTTGCATTTTTTCAAAATTGCTTTCACTACACTTCAGCAAACTTCGTTTATTTGAATATATTATATAAAATACGCTTACCCTAAAACTCCTTTGTTTTTAAAAATATAGACACAAATAGATATTAATTTTAGTCTTGATTTTCAAAAATTGACCATAACTTTTGTACAATAAATTTATACATGATATAATAACTACACATAATAACAAGTTAGTTAAAATTTACTATGGTTGTTCGTATCCACACCATATTATACAGAATAATAGAAGTTTAGTTTATGAATTATCAATTCAACCCGCCTACAAAAAATGAATCATTTTACAGTAAACATAAAAGTATTACAATTTTTGTTTCTATTCTAGTCTTTCTGATTTTAGTTTCAGTAGTAATTATTATTTGGCCTAAAAATAATAGTTCATACCACTTGAAAAATGATGAAAATAAAAATTTTGATACATTTGCAGAAATTATTGATACAGACAAAGACGGACTTCCTGATGAAGAAGAAGTGAGATATAACACTGATTTAAACAATCCTGATACTGATGGAGATGGTTACTCAGATTTTGAAGAAGTTAAAAATGGATATAATCCCACAGGTGAGGGACGATTAAAAAAAGACGGATTTTACTTCAGTGTTTCAGACTGTAATAAAGAAACTAATCAACTCAAGAAAGATATATGCTTAATGTTCGTTGCTAAAACAAAAAATGATGAACAAATTTGTAAGGATATAAACTCAAAAAGTCAAGATGGGTTTATAAAAGATGAATGTTATGAATTGATAGCAGTTGAAAAAAAAGACCATAAAATATGCGAAAAAATTAAAGAAATTAAATTAAAAGACACCTGCTATTACGAAGTAGCTGCTTATAGTAAACCAAAGGTATGCGAATATATAGAAAATGAATCTAAAAGAAATAGTTGTTTTTATAGAACCAACTCTGAAAACCAAAATATTGAAAATTGCATAGCAATTAATGATATCTATAAAAAAAATGCTTGCTTTTTTATGGTGGCTAGAGTAAGAAGTGATTACAGAATATGTAATAATATTTCAAACAACAGGGAAATGAATCTATGCATCAGATTTGTGGCTGAAGATACAAATAATCATTCAATTTGTAAAACAATAGATAATTTCTTTTTCTTATCAAGATGCTATGAAGTCACAGATGAATCTAAGCTAGAAGTTGGCACTTGCGAAAAATTTAAAGATATAGAAAAATTAGAATGCTATATCCAAGCTGGAAGAACAGATTTAGATCCATCTATGTGTGAAAATATTACTGGATATTTATATGAAAATTTACAAAACGTAGAAGACCTTTTAAATAAAGATCATTGTTATTTTAGAATTGCACAGATTACAAAAAATGTTGAATTGTGTGAAAAAATAACCAATAAAGGTTGGTATAATGACTGCATTAAATTTCAATTCTAAATAAAATTTTATTACATCACCTAACAACACTTAGGCATTAATTTTAGTCTTGACTTTTGAAAATTGACCATAAATCGCTTTTAAGTTATAATGTATAAGGACTGTTATCTTTACAACAGTCCTTATACATTTTTTTAGATTGTTAATAATTATGAACAAAATAATCATTGGACTTACTGGTAAAATGGCTTCTGGAAAGGGTGAAATTGCATCATATTTGCAAACACATCATAATGCAACAACCTATCAATTTTCAACTATTTTAAGAGATATTTTGGATAGACTGCATAAAGATATAAGCAGATCTAGCATGCAAAATTTATCCACAACTCTACGTCAAAACTTTGGCGAGAATATATTAGCTAGTGTTATTGCTGAAGATGTTAAAAAAAATGAAAATAATATAATTGTAGTTGATGGAATTAGAAGAATGGCTGATGTTAAATATTTAACTGATATTGAAGGATTTAAACTTACAGCGGTTATGGCAAATGATAAAATTAGATTTGAAAGACTTGTGGCTAGAAATCAAAATACAGGAGATGATAAGAAAACTTTTGAAAAATTTTTAGAAGATGAAAAAAAAGAAGCTGATAGAGAAATACCTATTGTTATAAAAAAGGCAAATACTAAAATAACAAATAATGATAGCTTAAAAAAATTACACAAACAAATTGAAGATTTAATTAAATAGAAATAAAACAATGAAAAAGAAAAAAATAATTGGCATCATTGGTGAGCAAGCTGGTGGCAAAGGTGCTGTATCAAACATTATAAGAAAAAGATATGGCGGTACACGTTTAACTACATCAGACATTCTAAGAAGAACTTTAGACAGTTTATATATTCCATCAAGCCGAGAAAATTTAATCAACTTAGCGTTAATTTTAAAAAAAGGATTTGAAAATAAAATTCTTATGTATGCAATGTTAAGAGACGTAGAAAATACTAATGACGATCTAATTATTGTAGATGGAATTAGAATGCCTGGAGATGTTGAACCATTCAAAGAAGAATATGGAAAAGATTTTCATCTTATATATATTACAGCAGATGCTAAACTTAGATATGAAAGAAGTTTAAAAAGAGGTGAAAAAGCAGGAGAGTCAGATGCAAGCTTTGATGATTTTACCAAAAATGGAAAAAAAGAAACCGAAAAACATATTCCAAAAATAGGAAAAACAGCTGAATTTATTATTGAAAACAATGACAGCGAAGAAGAATTAGAAGAAAAAGTATTTAAAATAATGGAAAAAATTTAATACTATATGAACAAAGGAAAATTTATTGTTTTTGATGGAATTGATGGTTCTGGGAAAACAACACAATTTGAAATATTAAAAAAAAAATTAGTTTCCGAGGGTTTCAAAGTTGAAATAGCTGATTTTCCACAGTATGGCACAAAATCAGCTGGACTTGTAGAAAATTATTTAAACGGCAATTATGGAGAAGCAAATGATGTCGGACCATACAGAGCTTCTATTTTTTATGCCTGTGATAGGTATGATGCCAGTTTTAAAATAAAAAAATGGATTTCAGAAGGAAAAATAATTATCTCCAATAGATATGTAACAGCCAACATGGCTCATCAAGGTGGAAAAATAAGTAATGATATTGAGCGTGAAAAATATTTTGAATGGTTAGATAATCTTGAATATAAACTTTTCCAAATACCTCGTCCTGATATAAACATCATACTTCATCTTGATGCAATAATTGCACAAAAATTAGTTGACAAAAAAGGACACAGAGATTATATTGGAGGATCTAAAAGAGATATTCATGAATCTGACTTAGAACATTTAAAAAATGCTGAAAAAATATACCTCAAAATTGCCTCAAGTTTTCCTAATTTTAAATTAATTAGATGTACTGAAAATAATAACATAATGACTAAAGAAAAAATTGCTAGAATGATTTGGGAAAATTTACAATCAATGTTAAACACAAAAAATAGCTAATTTTAGCTGTTTTTTTTATCATCATTCTTACATTTGTCATTTCGAATCCCTTTAGGGTGAGAAATCTCTTCAATATAAATAATACGAACAACCATACTTGGTATAACAATTAATGTCGAAGGGATTTCTCACCCTAAAGGGATTCGAAATGACAAAACAAATATTATTTCTTATAAGCTTTATTTTTTAAAATAATCAATCCTGTGTTCTGTATAATTCATCATTTAAACACTATTTAAACTTAACAACAATACTATTTTCTATTCCGCCTCTACTATAAACAATCTTAACACTATCCCCCACTTTATAATTACTAATTATCTCATTTAAATCATTATCAATATCAACCTCTATACCATTAATAGATAATATAATATCACCTTCCTTTAATTTTATAATTTCTGCTACACTGTTTTTTTCTATTGCTACGCCTTTAGAATTTTTATAAATCAACGCTCCTTTTTGTTTTTTCTCTTTAGTTGAAATTAAAGACTCAAGATTAATATAATTAACTCCTAAACTTGCTTTTTTAATAACTTTATTTTTTGAAAAATAATTTATCTTATCTGAAAAATCATCAACAAGACGTATTTCTTTTTTGTTATTAATAAATGCTACTAATTCACCTTTTAAATTAAATACAAAAGAATTTATTTTAGTCTCATTAAAATTATTAAAACTTATTCCTTTAAGGATAAGATCACTGTTTCTAATAAATTCATTGTTCTTCTTAAAATCAAAAACACTCGTAAGCCATGTCCATTTTTCCCAAGAAGTTGCAATTAGAAGTTCACCATTTTTTATATTATCAATATCAGCAAAAGGTATTACGGATAAATCTTTTACATTTATGTGCAAAAAAACATAATCATTAATTTCACTATCGATAAAAATATCATCTATTTCATACAATTTTTTATTATTTGTTATTATAAAATAATCATCAGATATTTTTTTTATTGTAGTTGTAGAAATATCACTATTTTTCTGATCTCGTAACTTTAAAAATCTATCATCTGATAAATTAGAAATTATCCAACCGTCACTTGTTAAAACAAAACCTTGAGCAATATTGGATTGCAAATAATGATAATCATTAATATCTATTTTTTCTTGTGTTGATTTCAAATTTAACTTATCATTCTTTTCATCCACTCGTAAATCATTCTTTTTAAAAACTCCAACAATACTATTTCCAACGGAATTCATTATTTCATTAATTTTTACGTCTTGCTCAACAACTACATTTTTTGCCTCTTTGATAATCAATCCAGATCTATGATTAATTTGACCAACATCTATATCGCCATAAAAAGGAATTTTATATAATTTTTCAAAAATATAATTCTGTCCAAGTATTACACCGCTAACACCGCCAAATAATCCAAAAAATAACGAAAATATGATAACTATAAAATATTTATTTTTCATATAAATTAATTTATTATTGTAAAATTATTAAACTATATCCAACGAGAAGTAAGTAGTACAACTATAATACTAGAAAGACCAAAAATTAAATATAATTTAACAATTTGTTTTCTAAAATCACCAAGCAAATAAAATCTAACTAGCCCGATCAACGTATAATAATATATAGCCAAGATTAAACCTAAAACATAAAAGCTCAAAGTTAAAAAAGATAAAGCCCAAGCTAATTCAATCATCACTAAACATGCAATTAAAATATACATCCCGCCAATTCTTTTGTCAATCTTGTTTGCCCACACAACCTGATAAACAATAGACAAAAGGGCAAGCAATAAAACAAAAAATAATTTAACTATAGATATACCAACTAAAGATTGTAAACCATATACTGAAGAAGCAATAAAAAATATTGATAAAAAATTACCGTGTGAAGAAAAATTTTCCAATGAACCTTTTTTGTATTTATCTACATTTAATAAATAATTATATATAGATAAAAAATAAAAGTATAAAAAAACAATATTGATAAAAAATAAAAATTGTACAAGAACTTTATTAGAAACCATTGTACTAAAAACAACCAAACCAATAGTAAAATATACTGGTAAAACAAGTAATCCAATGAGGCTTTCTTTCACTTTACTAAATTTTAAAAATTTTCTAATTGTATAATAAAAAAGAAATACAATTAATATTAAAATATAATAAATTAATTTAGGTTTCCAATAAAATAATTCAAACAAAAATCCTATAATTATCGGTATAAGTAATGGTAAAAATCTAACTTTATTCATATTATTATTCACTTCTAAGACTTACAGCTCTTTATTATATATCAAATAAATAAAATAAATACAAGACCACAACTGTCCTATCACGAAAAAGAGTAAATTATATACGACTGTCATCCTAGCATTAAAACATGTCATCCTGGAGCTAAAGCGATAGGATCCCATAAATTACGCAACATCACATAATCAATAAGATTCTATCACTACGCATTCGCTCCGTTCCAGAATGACAATTATATAATATTCACTCTTCATTCTAGAATCTGTTCTCGGCTTGATTGGGAAATGATAAAAAAACTACAAGCTAATAAACAACCTACTGATCCAACCAATCAAAATTTGATCTATTTTTATCTATTAAATATAACGAATTTTTGTAAACTGCATCATCTTTAGATTCTAAATAATCAATCATTTTAGCTAAAGATAATACAATATTTAAATGTACTTGTTTCCATTTTAAATTCGGCACAGTGGTAGATTCAACAGTTTTTTTTAACTCAATTAATTTTTCTTTTGTTTCATTATTAATACTACCTGATTTTATTTGTACTATAATTTCATCATACTCAAAAACAATTTTTTTAATTATTTCTCTATAATCTTCTTCTGAAATTTTTTCAATTTTATTTTCAATAACTTTTTCAACTTCTCTATTTTCTTCAATTAAAAATTTCTCATTCTCTACTACAAACATTTTTATATTCGCTATCAAATATAGCAACATTAAAAGCACCAATACAGCAATGACTAAAATTATTTTTTTGAATTTTTTATCCATATTGTTCATTTTAAAAAATATTTAATGACTAAACTTTACTCTGAATTTTTAATACCAAGATTGTCTAGATTTAAAAACTTGCTTTTTGACTCTTTTAAATTTTCAATTTCAAAATCCTTTTCTTCTTCTACAAATCTAACATTATTAATTTTATTCAAATCATCAATAGCGTGAATCATGATGTATTTATTAGAAAAAGTATACAAATTATCTTCAATATACAAAGCCCTTTTTACATTATTATCATAATAATTATAACCTCTCCAATAATCCGTTTTTGAATCTTTACCACCATCAGAATGATCAATTTTGCCTTTTAATTTAAAGCTACTTTTATCAACAGTAAAAACTGCTGCCCCACTAAACTCAAGTTTAGTATTGTAATATTTTTCACCACTTTGTTTTCTGATTGTAACAGGAATTGATAATAAATTTTTATCGTGTGAAAACAAAAATGCTTTATGGTCATGGAGTGCAATTGAGTCACTTCCGCTAACGCCCATGATAAATGTATCAATTTCTTTTGGATTTTTTACATCAGCTACATCAAATAAAGAAAGTTTAACGCCACCAGTTACTGTTCCGCCATATCTATTCTCATAAGCATCTTTTCCAAGTCCAATCAAAGTATCTTCATCATAAGGATGCAAATAATCAGAATAACCAGGAATTTTTAATTCTCCAAGAACTGTGGGTTTTTTAGGATTTTTCAAATCAATTACAAACAAGGGGTCAATTTGCTTAAAAGTAACCATATATGCCCTATTTTGCATAAATCTAACCGATTTAATCCTTTCATCTTCAGCTAAACCTTCCAATGAACCGACTATTTTCAAACGACCATCAAGCACATAGAGATTATTATACGATTTTGTATTACCATCTTCAAAACGAGACCAAGTTCTATTTTTTGTTGTAGCAATTCTAAAATATCCTTTGTTCTCATCCATTGAAAATTGATTTAAAACATGCCCAGTTACTTCTCCGTGTGTTTTATATTCAATATCATTTTTATTTATAGCAATTTTATGAATAACAGTTTTTTCTAATTCTTTAGAGATGTCTGCATATTTTTTCTTCATTGCCTTTTCAAGCTCTTCTTCTAATCTATCTTGCTCACTTTTATCCTGCGATGACAAAAATCGTTCAATTATATTTGAAATTTTTCTTTGTTTTTCATCTGGCGATAAAATATAATTATCAACTTCATTTATATTATTAATTTTATTTTGATCCTTTTCATTCATTATTGGCAATATAATATCTTTCATAACCTCCATTGCTAACTGATATTCACTAATATGTTTTGTATAAGTAACATAAATATTATTCTGAGATACATACATATTTTGATTTCTATTCATTAAATATACATCACCATTAATTTTCTCATTTTCATCTTTAATATTAATTGCATGAATAGATGTTATATTGTAAGAATTGTATGGAATATCAAAATAATAAATATCTGG
>JAGLJW010000048.1 GCA_023142215.1 Candidatus Parcubacteria bacterium | reverse complement strand
TTTTTTCGTTACTTACAATTCTAGGCAAAATAGGTTCATTATCATAATATCTATAATTATGATTAGTTGTTATAAAATATACATAATCCCCAATCATTCTAGAATTATTATAATTTCCTTCAAAATTTAAATCACGAACTTGTTTTGGATTTTCTTTATCAGTTATATCAAAAACCTTAAAAAATGTAAAACTATTTCTTCGTATAAATTTCTTATATAACTCCTTTTGACGATAACTATTATCTCGTCCATATATTATTAATTTATTATCATTAATATAAATATCTTGCGGACGATCTTTAAATTTTATTTTAGTGATAATCTCAGCTTTTTCAGCTGGATAAGCATCAATAATAAATAATTCATTTTTCACTAAAGCATAAATATATTTTCCATCAGTTTTAATTATATCAGCTTCATCCACTCCTTCAACTTGAACATTAGTTTTAGAAAAATCATCAGATCCTCCTTCGTCAAAAGCAAAACCAGCTGAACCTAAGTTTGTTGTCATCATTGGTGCTCCTATTCCCTTAACAGATTCTGTCATAACCGCCATATCATTCGTATCTTGATAACTACGATTAAGACCAGAATCAAAACCAACTGTATTATTTTCTTCTAAAAATAAACTCAATTCTTCAGCACTTTTAAATTTTTTTATATTACTTTGTTTCTCTAATTCCTTAACCAAGTCTTTTGGTAATTCAGTTTTAACAGCATCCAAATCTAAACCACCAGGAACAGGTTCAACATGAATTTTACTAACCTTAGAATAACATCCCGTAAACACGAAAGTTATAAATAGTATTAACACTATAAAATTAATTTTTTTTCTCATATATTTTTAGTTATTATATAAATTAAAAAATAAAAACAATTTTCATTTTCCTTTATTATAACATGTTTCATATAAAAATAAAAATCTCTGTCTTTTCTAAAAGACAGAGATAAAATTTAAAAAGATCTAAAATGAATAGTTAATTTGCGACAGCTAGAAATGAGTGATTCTTGCTCCAATCATCATCAAACCAAGATAACTGTAATTTGCCATCAAGGTTATTACTGTCAAAATAATGTACATAACGCCTAAGATCATCACCAAAATGATATGAACCTAAAGCTACCATTAAATCAGTCTTTAATATTCTAGGATATTGTTCACAAAAAGCAAACAATTCCCCTACCATAGCTGAGCGAAATCCTTGATTACGAATTTCTTTAACAGCATTTATGGATGTAATACATTTACCAAAATTAATGACTTTCATATCAACTCTAGCTTCGGAACTACCAAAATCTAAAAGTTTTTTGAACACAGCATCGCCACCAGTCATATAAAATTTTCCAATTTTAAACATTTTTCTTACAATCTTGTGATAATTAATTAAAACTGTAAAAATTTTTTCAGGATAATTTATATGCAACTGACCATTTTTAACAGAAATTATTTTTTCATTCATAGCATCCTCCGAAAGTATTTTTATCCAGTCCAATAATACATCATAATTGAAAAATCAATTAAATCTACTTTTCCATTTTGATTTTGATCAGCACAAACATTATCACTTCCCCAATGATAAAGCAAGATTGAAAAATCAACAATATTTACTCTACCGTCTGCATTAAGATCGGCCTCAGGACAAACTGGCTCTCCGCCTTCTCTGCCAACATGAAAAGTTATTAATTTTGAAAACCCACTCTCTATTACGTTTTCGCCAGAATTAACCCTAAATAAAGCTTTAGCGATATGAAAATCTTCCTCAAGTGGCATGGTATTAAAAATTAATTCCCATCTTCCAGATTCTGTACTATTTGTCTTTTCAATAAATTGTTCTTCAGAATGAATGTGAACATTAACTTCAGTTTCTGGAACACTTTGACCAAAAATTTTAATGTCATCACCTTGCTTTACTGATTGTTTATCAATATTAATACTTGGTGCAATATAAACACCTGTAATGTTAGTTGTTGCTTCAGCAATAACTCGTAAAGTCAAAGTAAGTAATGTTGATTTTAAACCATCAACATCTTCACTCCAAAAACCAAGAGTAGCTACTCCAATTTCAATTTCAGTTGTCTCAAAATAAAAATCGGCTTTAGAATCAGCTTTTACAATTCCTAAAACCTTTCCATCAACTAAAATATGTACATCGGCATTAGGATAAGCTTTACCTTTAATCACAACTGCTGTATCTATTTTTTCATCAGAACCTGGTTTGTAACCACTTTGAAAACCACTTGATCCACCATGATAACCACCTCCACCAGAACTTGGCACTGTTCCCTCATCCGTCATAGCCTCACAATTAATAATACTAATTTGACATTGTGGTGTACAAATTAAACTACCTTTCTGAAGACCAAATGTTGCACATGTAGCACTTCCAAAATCATTTGCGTCACATGCTTCCTCATCTTCTTTATGAGTATTTCCACAAGTAAAACAAGTCGTATCATCAAAATCAGTGCAATCTGTTAAACAATCTAAATTACCGCTAATAAAAGGATTGCCAAAAATATCATTAAAATCAGCACACGTAGAAGATCCAACATTAATTGGTGCACCAGAAAGTCCACCTGGATCGCAAATTTCTAATCCCTCTATTAAGCCATCACCACACGATATTAAAATTGTAACGCTAGTCGGCAAAAATTCTTGAGCCTTTATGTCTCTTAAAATAAAAAAAGAGCCAAAAAATATTAAAATTATAATAAATAAAACATTAAAATTTCGCATTAAAAATAATGATACAAGAAATTAAAAATAAAGATATTATTTTTTTCTTTGATTATTAAATTCTTCATCACGATGTTCAGAAGATTTTTTATAAAGCCATTTCCAAAATTTATTTTTTATACTACCGCACAATAAAGAAATTTGCTTAAATATAAAAACAAATGGAATAATAAAATATAGTAGCACTCTCCAGCTTCTTACCTTAACAAGTAAAACAATAAATATAAAAACCAACAATACCAATACAGTCATCATAAGATATGGTAAAACACCTAACTTTGTTCCACCAAATTCACCAGCTTTACCAACAGTAAAAACCAACTCTTCTTTACGAATGATATTCTTATCATTATATATTTTAACCTTTCCCCAATACTGACCAGGCTCTAAACGAGTTGGAAATTTTGCAACAATAGATGCTATTTTAAAAGGAGCAACTTTTTCAAATTTTGTATCCTCGGAAAATTCAAGCAAATTATTTTTTGACAAATCCAATACATCAAACGTAACTTTTGACGGTGATACTTCTACATTCCCAGTATTCTCAAGTTTAATTACAACTTTGGATTTATAAAACAATCTTGAAAATAGTGACCAACTCCATGGTTTTTTTAAAACTTCAAAATCTGGAATATCAACTTTTATTATCTTGAAATCTAAAAAAGTTTCATCTGTAACAGTAATATCAATATCAACACGAGCACCAAGTGCAATAGCCACACCACCTCCTTTTCTCTCATCTTTTGGAATAACTCTAATATTTATATGCCCACGATAATTACCTATTTCAGCATCTTTTGGCACATCAATACGAACAATCATTGGTACATTCAACTGATCTTTTGGTAAATCAAAAATTTCACCTTTATCAATCGTAATCCAATCTGCAATTTCTGGAGCATTTACCATAATCTTAGCCTGCAAATCAACATCTGCTAAAGAACGTTTTAGTGTAACTTTTTGTTCATAATGACCACCAATAAATATTGGCTTACTTGTTTTTACATAAGGTGGAGAAATACCAAAACCAGCATGAACAACATTAGTCCACACAAAAAAACTAAAAAGAGTTAAGAATAACACAAAGGCTCTTTTTGTCATTTGCTAAAATTAGATATTTTTCAACCTATAATTTATTTATATTATTATAAATAAATTATACTACTATTCTAAATTAATTTCAAGTAAAAAAATATTTAAAAAAATTAATATTAAATAAAAAATACTCTGAATTCAGAGTATTTTTTAATACTTTAATCATTAATATTTATCACCAACCAGTTTCATCTAAATTAACTGCAAATGTATTGTCTCCTTTATATTCACCTGAAGGAACTGCTGGAATAGCTATTCCCCAATAAAGATAATCATTATTTCCTGCAAGCGTTGTTGGTCTAACAGTTGTTATTAAATCAACTTCTGTAGCAGTTGAACTAGCACTAGTCCCAGCACCATAATTAAAATTCTCAGTTAAACTATATTCTTGATTTTCAATTGGAATGCTATCACCCCCCTTAACCATGTCTGTTCCTGAAATATCAACATTCAAAGGCGAATTTCCATAATTTTCAATCGTTGTACTTGCTGTTGAAGTTCCTGAATTCTCATTAGATTTCAAAGATCCATACGCAATCGTATCCTGCGTAACATCCAAAGCTGTATTTGTAAGAACATTAGTTCCACTTGGAGTTACGCCCGTGGTAGTAGCACCATTATTATCATAAACATGCAAAGCAGCAAACCAGGTGGTACCTGAAACATCAGATGAAGGACCAGTTGGTCTAGCAATAAATTCAAGATCAGTATCACAAGTTATCGTTGCTTTGGCATCTCCAGCACCTCCACAATCTGTAATAGTACAACTAACAGCACCTATTTCGTAACAATCAGTATCATCTGCTGCACAACCATAAGAACCTGTTACATTCTCCCAATAAACCGTACTGGTAGCACCAACAAGATCCAAACATCCATTTTGATCAACCACATTTGTTGAACTAGCATAAATATTTACCGCTGCTGCTCCTCTTAAATTTAAACTAATATTAGTTGCATCATTTGGAACCAAATAAACACCATTGACCACAGGAGCAACATTATTAATTGTATAGTTACTTGTCTGACTGTTATTATCAGCAGCCATGGTATGATGATCACTTACAAAAACCCAATAATCATAGTCGGCATCTGGTGTTGGAGCAGCGTCTGTCCATTCACAAGAAATAACATCCGTTGCTGTTGCTGTACAAAAAGTACCTACATCACATCCAACACCTAAAGTCCAAGCATTAGTAGTACAAACATGCATTGTTAATATATCATCAACGTCGGCAACATCAGAGTCAGTTGAAGTTGCTGTAAACTCAAATGTTCCACCAGGATCTTGATTATTTATACTTGTTCCAACGGTAGTGATATGTGGAGCATGATTTACATAAAACGGACTAGAACTAGCAGCTACGCCAGGATTTTCTCCTTGAGAAGAAGTGTCTATACATTCTGCTTCTGAACCATGATTATCACAAATAAAAGCATACCACTCATCAGTTTCAGATCCGGGATCTGTTATACCAGTATAAGTACATGATGCAGGTGTATTATCCACAGTTACACCAGAAGTACAAAAAGTATCAACATCGCAAACAGGTGCTCCTCCTGTAGTGCTAGCCGTTACCGCATCAGTACTACATATAATTAAATAATAACTATTACCTTCAGGATCATCGCCTGTGGCTTGAAAACCAATATCTCCTCCCACATTAATCGGAGATGAAGAAGTGGAAATATCAGTTTCAACTGGATACCCATTAAAAACAGGAGCTGCATTTTTAACTGTTACTGTTGTACTCGCCAAATCTTGAGCTTGAACAATTGGTTTGTTTACCTCAATAGAATAATTATTTTTTGAAACTTTTTCAATTTCAAAATCAAAATTAAAAACAACACCCCCTATAACGGAACTCAAAACCAAACTAAAAATCATGAAATATGGTATTGTTTTCCAAAATTGTTTTTTAATTTTTTTAGCCATGGAATTAAGATATTATTTTTTTTTAAAATCATTAAAAGAAGTTATACACAACCTGTGTATATTATACCATAATTTGACGAACTATAAAAATATATATTATATCGGACAAATAATATTAATTAGAAAATAATACACAAATTTATCCACAGACTTCACCACAACTATTATTTTATACTTTTAACAATTTCATCAACATCATTAATCATAAACATATAATCATCATAGTTAATATCTTTAATATCAATATCCTCAATTTTATCTAAATGATTTATATCATACTCAAAAATATAATCATTTTTTTCCATAATTTTCAATGTCCCACTTTGCTTCCATTCATCAATATCGTAATAACTAATACTAAAAATATTATAACTTTCAAGCGGATTTACAATATAACTAAAAACAATTTCATTACCTGATTCTTTTAATCTATATTTCCCCTCCCAATCTTCTGGAATTGCCAAACTTGATTTTGCTTTTTCGTTTAAATTAAAAAATGTTATACGAGAATATTTTCTATTCTTTATTTCTTGTTTATTAACAATAGGAAAAATATTTTCTTGATTAGCAACATCTTTATTTTTAAAATAAAAAAAATGCAATAATAAAAATATCACGGCTAACAACAAAATCAAAAATAATAATATTTTTTTCATAAAACAAAAAAAGTCTAACTACACTTTATGAGCATCTAATATCTTATAGCATCTAATGGATTTAATCTTCCAGCACGAGTTGATGGAAAAAGTCCTGTTAAGTAACCCATAACGGCAGAAAAAATGGCAATAAAAAGTAGAAACTTCAAAGGAAACTTAAATAAAGCCATCGGTACTCCACCCATCCTAACCGCTACTTGATTAAGTAAAAAATTAACCGTGAGTCCTCCACCAACACCCATAGCAATTCCTGTTGCTCCACCTAAAAATCCCATCAAAACTGATTCGGTTAAAAACATAATCTTAATATTAAGTGGAGATCCACCAATTGTCCGCATAATTCCAATTTCTTTGGTACGTTCAAGTAAAGTAACAGTCATGGTGTTAAACATACCGATTGCTGATACCATCAAAGCAATTCCACCAAAAACAGCCAACATTACTTGGATACCATTAAAAATTTTATTTGCTTGATCAACTGTTTTTGATAATGATGTAACAGCAAATCCGCGATCAATCATCTCAGCCTCAGTAGAATCTAAAAATTCTCTATCCGAAACTTTCACTCTAGCTCGTTCATAGGTGGGAATTACAAATTGTGAACTTAATTCATCAAGCGGAATATACGCAAAAATTGAAGCACTATCTTCTATAATACCTATTATTTTATAATCTTTTCTAAGTGGTGTTTCTTGCACTTCATTGCCGCCTTGAATCGGAATAAAAACTTTAAACTGAACAGTTTTACCAAGAATTTCATCTGGTTCTAAATTAAAAAGCTTCATTACCGCAGAAGATAATACAATAGAATCTTTTTCAGTCCTGCTAAATAACTCTCCATGCTGAGCAACAACACCAGCATAAGCAAAATATTTAGATTCAACACCATTCAACATAAGACTTCCAGACAAATCTCCGAAAGTAATCAATGAAGTGAAATTAGCAAGCGGGGCTACATCTTCAACATTGGGAATTTTTCTAAAACTCTCAAGTTGTGCCTTATCAATTTCAATTATTTTAGACGGCGGACTAATAACATTCAAACTAAGCATGGCCTCACCAAACACAATTTTTTCAAGCAACAAACTTTGCAGGCCATAACCAAGACCAACTAAAATCACCACTGCACCAAACCCAACCCCAATACCAGCAATAGTAAGCCAAGTACGCGCTGGACGCGTCCTAAACATCCGAGTAGCTAATTTAGTTAAGTCTTGAACCCGCATCATATAAATTAAAATCTAAGAAAATAAAACTTTTTATTATTATAACACTTTTTGAAATTATTAACAAAAAAAACTAACCATTCATTAACCTCTAAAATGTCATCCTGAGCGATAGTTGAAGGATCCCGTAAAATAAGCAACTACTTTGATTAAATTATTTTTTCTTCTTATGCTTTTTATAGACCATCTCAAACAAACTAACTTCAAGGCTCTTTTTTAATTTATCATTGTCAACTATTTTTTTATAAAAATTCATATTCTTATTTATCAAAATCTTCCTCAGCCTCTTTAAAAGATGTAAAATATTTTATCTTTGGTCTTATATATATTACTTTTTTACTCATTTTATATTTAATTACTCACCTTACGCACCAATCCCT
>JAGLJW010000047.1 GCA_023142215.1 Candidatus Parcubacteria bacterium | reverse complement strand
ATTGTTTTGTGCGTAAGGTGAGTTAATTAATCAAATTTTTACCAATCCACTCAATTCCACTCGGTTTATATTTTGTATAAATTTGATATTTCATTTTATAAATAATCTTTTAATCTTAGCTTAATTTTTGTGCTTTATAATAAAAATATCCACAATTTCGTTCAATTTCGTTGACAAACCCAAAAAGGTTTGTTATGATATCAATAGCTAACTGGAAACAGCAGGCATTAACTCTACAGCTTGAGGGCTTTCTATTGAAGGTCCTTTTTGCGTTTTAAGTAAGCTTAGTGTCAATTTCTTTACGCCAACAAATATAATTCTTAATTTTTTTAATATCAAAAATAAATAATCCTTTATTTCTAAGACTATTTAATTCTGTTGCAACCTTTCTCGCAGTAGCAAATAAAATAACTTTTTTGTCTGCATTTAAAATTTGTTCTATAGAATCAGCAAAATCACTATCGCCACTCCATAACACATAAGTGTTAATATCATTCTGTTTCAAATCCATAATCATATCACTGCCCAATTCCACATCAAAATTGCATTTACGATCTTCAATATAATAAATCTCTCTTTTATTTAAATTAGAAAAAATCCTATTAATATTTTCTATTTCCGCGATTTCCAATTTACGCACCAACGCACTACGCATAAATTGATTTATTAAAACCGTTGATTGAAGCGGTATGCTTGTCGCGTCAATTGAATGTCTCATTATCTTCACTGGTTTTGTCCGTAGCTCATACTTATATTTTTTTATATCACGAATAAACTTCATTGAATCCGTATTTCCGTCCAGATAGCCAACATAAAAATTAATTTTATCAACATACGAAAATGAATCAATAAACTGCTTTAATCTCCTCACATCTACGTGCCAACCAAGAGTATCCGCCCACGGTCATACATTAGCATAGTCAATATACATATTAACTTTATCTGAAAAAATTGACACCAATTGATCAACTCCTTTAGGTTGATTTTGGTAAATTTTTTTAATTCTATCTGTCTTTGGATTAAACATATTAATGATATAAATTTAATTATTATTAACCAATTTTGACCATTTCATCCACTTAGACAAAATGATTGTGAATAACTTGTCCACTATTTTGACAGGCTTCCTTTACCTTATTAATTACATTTAAAAACTTCCTATATTCATTATATTCTAATACTTTATAATAAATCACAAAAAAATCAATATTCACTTTTGTATTTATTTACTTTTTTTATTGATTCAAAAACATTTTGTGACATATTATTTTAATTTTCATTTTAATTAATGTTTCTTGCGTATTACACTAAAACACATTCAGTGTCAATATATATTTACACTGAATTAAGAACATCATATTTATCGCTTTTCTTAGCAATAAAATTAACTGATTTCTTGTTTTAATTATAGCCCTCCTGCTACTTATTTTTAATTTTTTCCTTTATCTCCTTAATAAAATCAAGCTTCTTAATACTTCTGGTTTCTTTTGAGCCTCTATTACGAACTTCTAAATTTTTTGAATTCATTTCTTTATCACCAATCACCAACACGTAAGGAACTTTTTGACCAGTTGCTTTTCTGATTTTATTTCCAACTGTTTCGTCATTATTATCAACTTCAACTCTTATGTCTTGGTTTTTAAATTCTAAAGCTAAGTCATTGCAATGCTCTCTGTGTGATTCACCAACTGAAATAATTTGAACCTGAACTGGTGATAACCAAACAGGGAAAGCTCCTGCGAAATGTTCAATTAACAACATCATAAATCTTTCATAAGATCCAAGTATTGCTCTATGAACCATTACGGGATTTACTTCTTTGTTATTTTGATCAGTATAAATTAAATTAAATCTTTTTGGAGTAGCAAAATCAAGTTGAACAGTTGGAATTTGAATTTCTTTTCCAATTGAATCTCTAAACATAAAATCCAACTTAGGACCATAAAGAGCTGCTTCTCCTTCACATCTTTTTGCTTCAAGCCCCATTTCTTGAGCTACCTCCTCAAGCATCTTTTCACACTTGTCCCAATCTTCTGGTTCGCCAATGTACTTTTCTGGATTATCATAGTCACGTACCGACAAAGAAACCCAATGATTATCCCACATTCCCAACGAAGTATAAAAATCCTTAATTATATTAACCATATTTTTCACCTCATCCTTCACTTGATCAACTGTGCAAAAAGTATGTCCATCTTCAACTGTAATTGCAATAACACGTTCCAGCCCACTTATCTGACCTGGTTTTTCGTCTCTGTATTGTTTTTCCGATTCCATATATCTTATTGGTAAATCTCTATATGAACGAGGACGAGAAGCGTAAATTTGAGTTTGATGTGGACATTGAACTGGTTTTAAAACGTAGTCTTGTTTATAATGAGATTTAACATGAAAAAGTTCATCGCCAAATTTTTTAGCATGTCCTGATAATTCGTATAAATCAATTTTCGCTAAATGTGGGGTAGATACTTTTTCAAATCCATATTCTCTACAAATTTCCTCAACTCTTTTTTGTAATTCATCTTTTATAACCACGCCTTTAGGTGTAAATAAAGGCAAGCCTGGTCCAACCAAATTAGAAAAACAAAATAAATCTAATTCTTTTCCTAATTTTCTATGGTCCCTTGCTTCAGCCTCTTTAACTTTTTTTAAATAATCATCTAATTCTTCTTTATTCTCAAATGCATATCCGTAAATTCTAGTTAACATTTTATTTTTTTTATCTCCTTTCCAATAGGCACCAGCAATTTTTACAATCTTAAAACTTCCCTTTGCAATCTCTTTTGTTTCTTTGATATGTGGACCACAACATAAATCTTCAAAATTTCCATTTGAATAATATCCGATTTCTAATTTTTCTCCACTATTTTTTGCCTTCATTTTTAAATCCTGAAGTAATTCAACTTTATAAATTTGCCCAGCATCTTTTTCCTTTTTAATAGCATCGTTAATATTTACAACCCTTCTTTTGAATTCTATATTTTGTTTTAATATGTGAATCATTTTCTTCTCAATTTTCTTTAAATCATCATCACCAATTTTTTCATCACCAAAATCAAAGTCATAATAAAATCCGTTATCAACTGATGGTCCAATAGCCATTAGCGTATTAGGATATAACTCTTTAATTGCTGCTGCTAAAACATGAGCAAGCGAATGACGTTTAACATTCAAGTTTTCATTTTGTTTATTCATACATTTATCTTAGTCAGCACACCCCCGCCAAAG
>JAGLJW010000046.1 GCA_023142215.1 Candidatus Parcubacteria bacterium | reverse complement strand
AGTCTTTCTTTGTTGCAAAACCTTTTAAATCGTCTTTTGTTGCCATTTTAGCATCCATCTGCTCAAATTGTTTTTGCATTAAAATCGCTAAATCATCAATTGTCATAATTTTTATGTTTATTTTATATGATTACATTTTAACACAATAACATAATTGGTCAATATGGAAAAATGTAATTATTCACTGACAATTCCCTGTCATCCTGGAGCCAAAGCGATAGGATCCCATAAATTACATAATCAACAAGATTCTTATCACTGCGCATTCGCTCCGTTCCAGAATGACAATGATTTTATGATTTTTTATAGTCAGTAAGTAATTATGGAAAAATACTAAAAATTAGAATTAATATGTTGAAGTTGTTTTAAATTGAATTAATAGCTACTTTCTCCAATTTTGTTCCAAGAAAAATCTATATTAGCTAAGCCTGAAGCGTCATAATATTCAAGTTTTACTTTGTGATAGCCTTCTGTGATATTTCTTTCTCGGTTAAAATTAACAGTTCTTGCGTTATCTTTCCAGTTGCTTATAAAATTAACACCATCTAAATAAACTTTTACAGCATCGTCAAAACTTACATTAAAGTTATATCTTCCTTCTTCAAAATAACAATTAGCAGTCCATCGGGCTGAAAATTTATTAGAAAAATTTAAATTTTCAGGAGAACCTAATTTCCAATCGTAATTTATTGTTGTACTTGTACTTGTAGCAGTCGGAGAACCAATTAATTTTTGATTACCAAAAAACTCTTCTAAAAAAACACATTGTTCGGTTGTGGTAGATGTTTCCTCTAATACTTCTTCTGAACTTGTTGCGATAACTTCTTCATCTATTTCTTCTGTAATAATTTCACCAGTCTCATCTTCTTCCTCAATTATTAGTTCGCTCTCTTCTTCTATAAGCTCCTCAGGCTCTTTAATTATTATGTTAGTTGATATTGTAAAATCTTGATTAATTTTGATTGGATTAATAATTTCATTAGTTGCTCCAATACTTATATTTGCAAATGTATGAAAAAAATTATTTTGATTACCTAAAAATTGAATACTTAAAGTACGCGGATTAACATAATATGCTTCCCCGTGTTCTTCAACTTTAAGTAAAATTACTCCAGCCAATCTTTTCGGTGCAAAACCATTAAAAGACTCAAAAGTTTTATTAGCCACACCAAGACCTGTGTGTTTTATCAATCTAAAAACATCTTCGTTGTTTTTAAGGTAATATTTTTCTAAATTTTTAGGATTAACATACCAAAGTTGTCCTAAATCTTCAACTTGAAGTAAAACCAAGCCTGCTACTTTTTCAGAAGAATTATTAGCACTAAGCGAAAAAAATGGGGTAATTAATAAAATGAAAATAAAAAATTTAAATAACTTCATATAAAAATACTTAATAACAATTAATAAAATTTTACTATCTTTATTTTACCATAAACAAAACCCTCTTGCCAATACGACAAGAGGGTTTTAAGTTCTTCCTTATCTGAACTAATTTAGCTTGAACTAAACTATACTAGAAAGAATTAGATAAATAAGTACCTTGTACTTCAACAATATTATCTAACAATACACTTTCACCATCACCCCAATAAGTTGTACCAGTTGAATGATTACCATTATAGGTAAAATCACCACCACCAGTAGCATCAAGATCAGCGATCTTGGTCTTTAGAGATTTAGTTCCAGTTCCAGCAACAGCAACGTCAGCTTCAATAACTAATGTTACTTCACCATCTACCAATCGAGTATCAGTTGGTAATTGAGTTAAATCAATTACAACTTTATTACTTGCTTGGGTAGAAGTAGCAGTAGTTTTGTTAGCAGAATCACCATCAATGTAAGCCTGTACATTAGTTACAGTAACACCTGAAGAAGTTGCAAGCGTAAGAGTTAATAATCTCATTTGTGCTTTTAATTCTTCATTGTCTGGAGCTGCTGTTCTATTTTCACCATTGTTAAATACAAATTTGTATTTTCCAATAACTTGATCTGTTTCATTAGTTAATGTTGTATCATCCATTGCTTTAACAATAGAAGTTAACACAGATCCTGAAATAGTTGACACAGTAGTTGTAGCAAAATTAGAATTAGCCCATTCACCTATACCAACTGTAGCTGTAGCAGCTGCTGCAAGAGTAATATCTTCAGAAGAATTAACACCTATAGCTTTAATTGCCACAGTTCCATTAACGGTTGAAACGTCAGTAGTAGTAGCAATAGTAAATTTAATAGTGTTACCAAATGTAGCTGTACCATCATCATCACCACTAGCATTAATAGACTTAGTAGTAACACCAATATATAATGAAGTTGCTTGATCACCTTCAAATTCATGATTAAAGCTACTAAAATATACATGTCCATCAGCGCTTGGAATCTTTGAAGCTACTTTAATACCATTCTCATCATAAAGATTTACTGCTAAAAGATCAGAACTATTTGCATTACCTACTTGAGAAAGTATCAATTCTGTTACTTTAATAGATTCATTAGCAGTAGTAAAAACTAATTCACCTAAGTATCTATCTGCAGTAGTTTCAGAACCAGCTAGAATATAAGTATTATTCTTAGATTTACTGTCATCAATCTTTAATTCAACTTTCAAAGTACCTTTATTTTCTAAAGTTACAGAACGTGAAGATTGATTAATAGTAATACCTGATTCAACAACAGCATGACTATCCATGTCTTTAGCAACAATAGAATCAGTTGCACTTTCTAAGCCTAACTGAAATAAACCAGTTTTAGCTTGAAAATCACCAGTAAAAGTAGCTCTAACTTCCATATAAACACTATCACCAGCAGCAATTCTTCTGTTAGTAGTATCTAAGGAATTAAATGTGATAGAATTCCTAGAAGCAACTTGTTCGTCAATGCTACCTGATTTACTCTTAACTAATTGATTATCAATGTATAAATCCAACTGAGAAATATTATCATCATCAAAAGATATAATAGAAGTTCCAGTAGCTGAAATCTTAACTGAAGTAATATCAATATAAGATGAATTACCAACTTCTAAATTAGCTTTATAAACAACAAAGTCAGTAGCGCCAGGAACAATAGTCTTAGCTGTTAAATTACTTTGTTGTACAATTAATGACGCATCTTTTACAGTTGCAACAGCACTATCAATAGAAGCTGGACTTGCAGTAATAGTCGCATCAGAAACATCACCAGTAATTGAAAAAGCTCCTGCTTTAAGAGTTACTTGAAGAGTATCATCTTCAGCTGGATAATTAGTTTCTGTTGATGCATTCAAATCTGTTCTAAGTTCAAAAGTTCTAGTCACACCTTTTGTGAATGTAATTTCTTCATCAATAGTACAAAGACATTTAGATGATCCTGAAGCTACTGTAACATCATAAGTTACACCAGAATCAACATCTCTAAGTTCTGTATTCTCAAACTCATTACATCCTAAACCAGTACCACTAATTATAAACTCATCACCTGCTGCATCTTTAATGTATGCAGTAGTTGCATCCTCACCATTTGAAACCATGTTAATAGTAGCTAATACTACATCATTATCACCACTACGCACATCTTGTGATGGAGTAGCAGCTTTATCCATATCAATAGTAAAATCACCAGCAGTTAGATTAATAGTATAACCATCACCATCACCATCAAGGTTAGCATGAAGAGTTGGCTCTATACCATAACCAAAATCTTGACCAACAAATGAAAAATCATTTGTTTCTTTAATATAAAGATTAACATCATCACCAGCATTACCAATTCCAACATCACCATATACCTCTATATTAATAGTTTCATTTTTAGCTATTACACGACTACCAATGTTAAAAGAAACATATCTATCAACCATGGCATCAACAGTAGCTACTTCATCACCATCAATTAAAAGACGGAAATTAGAAGCTAAAGCATCATTATTGTTTCCACCATTTCTAAATCTTACAGATTCCCAAATGATAGGTTCATTAGTACCTTGTAAGCTAAAACCAGCCATCAAAACATCATCTTCACCAAATTCAGCATCAACAGTAGATGTAGTATCAGCTGCTGTCATTGTAATAGTACCAATAGTAGTACCAGTTACAATAGCTTTAGTATTACCAACAATTGGGAAAGTTCCACTTACAGATGCCCCGTTTGTTGTTATAGCTGAAACGCCTGCAATACCAATAGCATAGTTACCTGTGCCATTAATAGTAGCTCTTACTGTTAAAGCTTTAGTTTCACCAGCAGTAATTGCAATAGGAGTTGCAAAGTTAAAAGCAGCAACCCTATCTGATGTCATATTCTTTGTACTACCAATTTTAACACCATCATCATACCAAGTAACAGTATCAATATTAAGAGAATTACCAAGATCATAAGCACTAAGTGTAATACTGTTAATAGCAACGTCACCATCACTTGCAGCAGTTAAATTAACTTTTAGAAAATCTACAGGAGAAGCCTGTGGGATATTTCCAGCTGATGGAGTATCAGAAGCTAAAGCAATGCTTACACCAGAACCTACTAAAGGATCAATAATATCACCTGTTCCAACTCCTCCACCTTGTGAAGTATCACCTAAACCTTCTGTAGCTGTTAAAGAATCACCAGCAGTTGGTAATGTATAACCAGTACCAGCTTCTACGATGTCACCCCATTGGAATCTATTAGATTCAAAAGCAGCTGCATCAGCAAATTTTCTTGCTGTTCCATCTGCATCAAGGTAATAAACATCAGCTTGACCATTTTCCTTAACTAATGTTCCAGCAGGATATGCACCCTCAGTTAAAGGATCTCCATCAGTATAATTAGACATAAATGCAGGAATAATATCAACTACATTTGCTGCCCAGTCAGCTCCGTATAATACAATAGCATTAGCTTCGCTAACAATTGATCGTAATACACCTCCTGGTTCAACAGCATAAACTGTTGATTCATCTGGAGAAGTAACTAATTTTGTTCCAGGTCTCATTGTTACGTTAGCACCACGTGCAAACCCTTCTAGCTCACTTTGAGCAATAATTTGTATTCCGTTAAAATCACTATACCATGAAAAATAAGTTGATTCATTCGGAAATACGTGTCTTTTACTGCTAGCTAAGTAATAAACTGCAGGAGAACCTTCAATTTTTACTAAATCACCATTTGAAGCAGCACCAAGCTTTGGAGCTGTTACTGCACTCATAGCAAAAACGGTGATTGACATTAAGCTAACAATTAACGATTTTTTTAATCTTTTCATAGATTGTTTTTTTCTTGTTAATATATCTTGATCCAAAAATATTTTTAAATAATTTTATTCTTTAATTTAAATTCAAATTTAATATTTATTATTATCAAACTTTCAACAAATGAATCGGAATCCCGCTTCCCTCGCGCTTATATAAATAAACTACTGGAAAGAAATAAACTCAATGGGGTAAATTTATTCCTCGCTTACATACATAAGTGCGAGGAAAAAGCTAAACTCATTTATTTTTTTGTTATGAAAAAAAATAAACAACAAATCTTTTATAAATAGAATTAAATTATTTTAATATTCTTAAGAACAAAATACGCTTTTTGTTGATTAATAAAAGCAAATAATCTTATGCGGGACTAAACCCACTAAAGACACGACCTTTAAAATTTGCGTAAATCCACTAATGTGGATTTATTTGATTATGAATTAATCATAATCAAATAAATCAACATTATTTTTTCCACATTTATCATTTTAAACAATTTTGTATCTTTTGTCATTTCGACTCGCCCTTTTGGCGGGGAAAAATCGCTTTAACATTATCATTAAACCAATCATGATGTAAGTACTATTCAGGCATTAAGGGATTTCTCTCTGTCGTTCGAAATGACAAAAGAATATTCAGAATAACAATAAAAACAGAAACCACTATTTTATAAAACCAAACAATTTTTTCACTCCTGGGATTTTGATTAGAAACGAATATATAACATTCATCAACTTAAATCCTGGATTATTGTAAATATTATCTAAAGCTTTATAGTTAACACTTAAAACATTTTCTTTCAAACTTGGTAACTCATCATTAGAACAAATTGCTACAAAATATAACGGTTGAATTGTTTTGGCTGTTAATAACTTCGTTGCTACATTATCAGAAAATTTAATCATGCTTATCATTGCATTTTCTTGCTCTAAAATATTTACGTTTTTAAAATATTTTCCAAGCAATTCTTGAAACTCTTTTCTTGTGTATTCTTTTAGATGATAAGGATTTTTATTTCCACTCACCTCTACATTCGGCGTAGAAATTATTGTAAAACCATTATCATTCAAAATTCTTTTTATTTCAGATAAAAAATTCTCTGGATTTTTTAAATGTTCAATTGTCTCAAAAGAGATTACAACATCAAAACTATTATCTTTTTGATTAATCTTTTCAGCATTTCCTAAAATATATTCTAAATTTTCACACTGAAATCTTTTTTGAGCTATTTTTACAGCTTCTTTTGAAATATCAACACCAATTACTCTTTCAGCCCCAGCTTTCGCTAACATATTAGATCCATATCCAGTTCCACATGCAACATCTATAACTTTTTTACCTTTTATTAGCTGTTTTGCTAATTCATAACGAACTAAATGTTCATCTTGAATAATATTACTTCTAGTATTAGAATCTAATATAAATCTTTCATCAAAAGTACTGTTCATCTTGTTAATTTAATTAATTGAATTGTTCGTTGCTTTGTCGTTAGATCCTATCGCTTAAGCTCCAGAATGACAATGATTACAATATTGTAGTAAATCAATAAACAATTACAAAATCATTACTCCAATTCTTCATCTGAACCTGTATTTACTGTTTCCACTTCTTCATTCTTCACTTCATCTATCTCAACTTCTTCAACCACCTCAGTTTCTTCAACTTCTTCAACATTACTAATATTTTCCACAGCATCTGATGCTTCATCTAATTTTTCCAAAGCTGCTTCATAATCTTCTTGTTCAATAAGTTCTTCTACTTGTCCTAAAATATCATGTGGACTATCTTGAATCTCATCCGTACTGCTAACTTGAACTTCTTCTGTATTTTCAGGTGCTTCAACAACATCCTCTTCAACAACCTTACTATCTGTTATGCTCACACCACTATCCTGCTTATCTGAATTTGCACTAAAAACCAACACTTCTTCTTCATCTTCAATTATATCACCGTCTTCATTTTCATTATTATTTTCATCATCTTCATCGCCTACAACATTATTGCTTGGTGTATAAAATTTTCCAATCCTATCTCTTGCTACTGCAATCTCATTATTAAAATCGTAGACCAATTCATCAACATCCTTATCATTATCCACCCCAGCTAAAACTTTTTCAATTTCTTCCACTCTATTTTTTGCAAATTGAATTCCGAGTTGCATTTTTTCTTTTTCATTAAAAACTAAAGATGATCTAGTTCTTTCACTAATCCGTTTAGCAATATATAGAGAATCTCCTGGTTTTGTATTTTCTCCTATGTTGAATTTAATCCCGATTGCTCCGATAATTACAAACAACAAAACCACAACCATAGCTGGTTGCGAAAGACTTGTTATTATTTGTAATGACAATTTAAAAAAACTGTAACCTTTTTCATCAGAACTTTGACCTGAAATTTGAGAAATTAAAATATTACGATTATCACTCTTCCAATTTCTTGAAGGAGTAATTTCTGATAGCTTATTTAATTGTGTTAACAATTCTCTATCTTTCATAATTATAATACATTTTGTAAATTATTTCAAGTTTATAATACTCTTTTACAATACTTTTTTTAAAGCATTTACAGCCCTATATACCAACACTCTTACATTTCCTGTTTTCTTATCCAAAACCTTAGCAATTTCTTTTATTGTTAATTCATTTACATATCTTAACACTATTATTTCCCTATATTCATCCTTTAATTCCAATAATCCCACTTCTATTTTTTTATAGTCAAATTTAATTTCCAATTTTTCAGAAATATCTGAATTTTTATCTTTCAAGCCTAAAATTTCACTTGAATTATTTTCTAAACTTACTTCCAATCTTATACTTTTCTTACGATAATAATCTATTATCAAATTTCGTGCTATCCTATAAAACAATGCTTTTAAAGTTTTATAATCTTTTAAAGAATTATTTTGAATATACTCCCAAGCTTTTAAAAATACTTGTGAAGTGATATCTTCAGCTTCAACGGAGTTTCCAACCTTAAAAAAAACAAATCTATAAATATCGTCTATATATAAATCGTAAGCTTTAATAAATGCATCTTTGTCTTTTTGCTTTAGCTTAAAATATAAAATTTTTTCTTTTACATTTTCAAAACTCATTACATTATAAAAGCGTTTATTTTACCTATTATTAAATAAAATAATATTTAATAAAAAGTTAAATTGATACGCCTACTTAATAATACGTATTAAAACAAAAAACGTTACACTTAATACAAACATATAACGTTCTGTTATTAATAAATTATCATAATTCCAGCAAAATAGCAAGGTTTTTCAATGTAATTATTCACTAGCCTTTAAGGTGTCATCCTGGAGCTTAAGCGATAGGATCTTATAAGTCATGCG
>JAGLJW010000045.1 GCA_023142215.1 Candidatus Parcubacteria bacterium | reverse complement strand
TTCCATTCCACGCTAGCTAATACCTGATTAGTTAAAATCAAAAATACCATCATACTCAAAAACATCCATTTCAATTTTTTCACATTTCACCTCTCTTGTTTAATATTGTTATTAAGATAATAATTGGTTAAAAGTTATTTTATTAAAGAGCAATTTTAGCTTTTATTGTAAAAAAACTACTAACAAAGTAGCAAATCAAAGCAAAAAAGTCAAGTTAGGAATAGAATTTAAGAATCAGGATGGCTCTACAACATTTAGTGTGACATTTTTTATATTCATTTGCTTATAATAATCACAAAACTTTTTTTTCTGTCATCCTCGCGCATGCGGGGATCCCCGCCTGAATCGGACGGGCAGGCAAATTGGTAACACCGTATTCTGTTATTATTAGACAAATTAATAGCAATTAAGAATGTTTTTTACTAAATTGAATCGTCTTCCCTCTGTAGATGGATCCCCGCATGCGCGAGGATGACAAAAAAAATAGTGTTTTTTGTAAAACTCGGTTTCATAGCTAATTTTACCACTATTTCTTAGTTTTGCACCACACTTAATATTATAAAGCCACTTTTTCTTGCTTTTCTTATGAAAACATGCTATACTGTTAATAAGTAGATAACGTTCTGTTCATAAATAAACGTTCCTTCCGTTAAATTTTTTTCAAAAAGGAGTCAGAAAATGACCGAAAGAAAAGCAATCCGTATTCTGATGTTAAGCCCATTTTATTTCAAACTTTCTCTCCCAGACAGAAAAACACTGATTAGAGAATTCTGTGAGAACTTCGATTAGAGTTTTTACCAATTGAAAAAAATTTAACAAAAAAGCGAAATGTATTTGACCACATTGCGCTTTTTTCTTTTCTTTATTTCTATTATAAAACACATTCTTTAAACTTTTCTAAAAATTTTTGCATAGCTTCTTTTCTGACTGGATGAACTTTATCAATAACCTTGTCATAATCCACCCATTTCCAATTATCATGATCCCAATAATTTACTTTTATATCCTCATCATTCCCTAAAAATTTTGCAATAAGCAATCCCTGTTTTTG
Source organism: Candidatus Parcubacteria bacterium (assembly GCA_023142215.1). Lineage (GTDB taxonomy): Bacteria > Patescibacteriota > Patescibacteriia > Patescibacteriales > UBA12075 > JAGLJW01. The sequence continues at coordinate 12,806 of JAGLJW010000045.1, read as the reverse complement.
TCCTTTGAAGCCAGAATGTCTTTTACACCTTTTGGCTCTTTTTTGACATTCATTTAAACGTTCTCCGAATTTATATTTATGAATATTTTTGAATGTTTTAATAGTTTTAAATTTATTGCAATTTAATTCTTCTCGCAATTCCCTTTCTCCTGCAATTAATAAATCTTCATTATCTAATCCACCTTGTGGGATTTGCCAATGAGCATCTGTTTCACCATTTCTTCTCATAATAAAAATTTTGTAACTATTATTTTCTTTTTTATAGAGTAAACAAGCAACATTTTTTCTATAAAAAAATGGATTCCAAAATTTCCATCGCAAAAAAATAAAAGGAAAAACAAAAACTGCATTATATATTCTTTTAATTCTCTCTGGCTGTTGAATTAAACGCCATAACCATTCAAATCCAAAATAACGCATAAATTTTGGTGCCCGTTTTATTTTGCCTATTAAAAAATCAAAAGAACCGCCGACTCCAATTGCTAAATGAACTGTGGGCAACTTTTTTAAATTCTTATAAATATATTTCTCTTGATATGGTGCTCCAAAATTTACAAACAAAATATCAGCTTTACAACTTTTCATTTCTTTTGTTATTTCACTTTCCCGACCAACACTTCTTGCAAAAAAATCTAATTTAGGATATTGTTTATTTACATTTTTTATAATTTCATCAGTTCGTGCTAAACCTTTTCGCCAATTTAAAATCAAAACTTTCTTTCTTTTTTTCTCAGCAATTTTTAAAACTATTTTTGTTAAAGCCACACCTGTAAATCTTTGCAAATTTTTTCCAGAAGCCAAAGCGGCAAATTTTAAACCAATACCATCAGGAATTAATAATGATGCACTTGTCAGAATATAAAAATATTCTTCGTCTGAAATTGCTTTTAAAATTATTTCTGGATTTGGAGTAAAAACAGTGTATTGCTTTTTGTTATCAACAAACTTCTCAATACAAGAAATAATCTCTGCTTTTTTCAAAGTCAAAAAATTAATTCCAATTATATTTACATTTTTATCATTTTTACACATAATCAAATTTATAATATGGTTTCTTTGTTTTCAACAATCATTTCTACAACATTCTCCATTTCTAAACCCCTAGAACCTTTAACTAAAATCAAATCTCCATTTTGAATTTTTTCTTTCGTAAATTTTGAAGCATCTTTAGAATTATCAAAATGAAAAATATTTTTTTTATCAAAACCCTTTGTCGTAATTACACTAATTATTTTTTTTGATTGTTCTCCAACGGCAACTAGTATATTAAATCCTGCATTAATAAATGCCTCTCCTGCTAATTTATGACCTTTATCACTATAATTACCAAGCTCAAGCATATCGCCGAACACAGCAATTTTTCGTTTTTCTTTAAAAGATGGAATATTTTTTATAGATTCAAAGGCAGACATTGTAGATTGTGGCGAAGCATTATAGGTATCATCAATAATTATAGAATTTTTTATTCCATCAACTATACTCATTCTTCCTACTGGAAGTTTTACATCTAATAAGGCATTTGAAATTTCAAGTAAATTCATACCGTAACTAATACCAACCGAAGCAGCAGTAATAGCAGCATAAACCGTATCCTTGCTTACCACATTGGGTAATAACATTGGCATAAATGCTCCTTTATGACGTAATTTAAAATTAACGCCATATTTTCCATCTAAATTTCCATCTTTAAACATACAATCCCGTGCACCAACATCGGCCTCTTTTACAAACCCAAAAGTGATAACTTTTGCTTTACTCCTATCTGCTAATTGCCTTGTCTTTTCATTGTCATAGTTCAAAATTGTCCAACCTTCTTTTTTAACATTTTCAATTAATATACCTTTTTCTTTTTGAATCTTAAGTTCTGTTCCAAAATATTCAATATGTGATTGACCTATTGTTGTTACTATACCAATATCAGGCTTTAACATACTCATTAAATAAGTCATATCGCCAGGTCTATCAACACCCATTTCTAAAATTAAAATTTTTGGATAATCTACATCATTGTTAATTAAATTTCGTGCTTGTTTAAAAACTTTTAACCAACCAATAATTGATCTTCCTGGAGAATCAAGTCCAATAATTGTAAGCGGTACTCCAATTTCATTATTAAAATTCTTCAAACTTCGCCTTACATTGTATTTCCCTTTCAAGACCGTGTAAACTAATTCCTTAGTTGTGGTTTTTCCAACACTACCAGTAATGGCAATAATTTCGGGATTATATTTCTCAATAATCTTTTTTGAATATAACTTTAATTTGTATTTTAATATCTTTTTGAACATTTTATTTTTAAATTATGATTTATCTCTCTTTTGGAATTTGATAATAGTCTAAAATAAATTTTGCAATTTTTCCAAACAATGGAGCAGCAGATGTTGCTGCATAATAAGCATCTTTTGGATCATCTAATTTAACCAACATCACAAATTTCGGCTCATCAACTGGAGCAAATCCGACAAAAGTATGAATGGTTTTATCACTATATCCACCTTTTTCTGAAGCAACTTGTGCTGTACCAGTCTTTCCAGCCACAAAATATCCGTCAACTCCAGCTAATCTTGCGTGACCGCCATCAACAACTTTTACCATCATTGCTGATGTTAATAATGAAGTTCGTTCAGAAATAACTCTTCTAATTTGTTTTGGCTTAGTCTTTTGCCTTTCTCCGTTTGCAAAAATTATATCACTTACTATGTAAGGTTTCATTAGAATTCCACCATTGGCTATGGCAGCATAGGAAATAACCATTTGTAATGGCGTTGCTGTAATTCCTTGTCCAAACGAAGCTGTTGCCATTTCAACTGGACGCAATCTTTTTCTTTTCAAATTATCAATGTTTGTATATCCCTCAGTTTCAAGCTCTATTCCTGTTTTTTCACCAAAACCAAATTTCATTACATAATCAGAAAAAGCTCTATCACCAACTTCTTGCATAACAAATATTGAACCGGTATTTAATGATTGTTCAAGCACAGTTGCCATATCCACCCAGCCATATCCACCATGACTTGCAAAATCAGAATTTTTAATCGGCTTATCCCAACCTTTAAATTTAATAAAACCCTTATCATTATAAATCGTATCTGGTTTAATCTTTCCCGAATCAAGTCCAATTGCAAGAGTAATTGATTTAAAAATTGAACCAGGTTCGTAAGCATCAAAAATTACTGGATTATTATATATATTTGCATCCTCCACATTTCCATAATCATTAGGATTATAATCATAATAAGAACACATTGCTACAACTGCACCAGTAAATGGATCAACTACCACAACACTTCCACCATCAGCTTCATGCGATTCAACAGCTTCTTTTAATTTTTGACAAGCTTCAAATTGAATTGACCTATTAATAGTTAAAAATAAATCTGCTCCATCAACTGCTGCATTAAATTCTCTATCATTTACAATAATTGTTTTTCCATCAGCTGATCGTTCTGAAATAATTGAACCACAAACACCACTCAATTCATCGTTAAAAAATCCTTCAAGCCCATAAAGCCCAACTTTTTTATCCTCTTGAAATCCTAAAAATCCAATTAAATGTGCTCCAATATTATTATCAGGATAATATCTATGAACATCCATGATATGTTCAATGCCTTCATATTTAATGTTATTTAATAATGAAAGTTTTTCTTCATCCACCTTTTGCACTATTGGTTCATAAGGATCATTTTTCTTTGAAAGTTTTTTAAAATATTTTTCTGTGATTTCCTTTTTTCTATTTTCAACTTCTAAGTCTTTTTTAATTTTTCTAAATTCTTCCAATTTTTCTTCTTCAATTTCTTCAGTTGAACTTGCAAAGAATGGATCTTCATCAAGCAACTCATCAACTTCCTTTTCAATGTCTTCTTTATCAAAAATTTCAAATAAAAATTCAGATATTTCTTTGGCTTTTTTAACTTTTTTGGGAACAGCGAAAACACTTGCAAATTCTTTATTCACAGCAATAGGATAAACTTTTTCTATATCCATATTAACCCCGTCATGGACAAAAATTCTTCCCCGTTCAGGCTCTAGTTCTTTATAAATTTTATGCTGATTCTCTGCTAAAGCAATATATAAATCATGATTCACCAATTGCAAACTATATAATTTTAAAACTAAAATCATTACTAATAAAAAAATAATCGCCACAACAAAATTTAAGCGACCAAAACTCTCTTGTTTATTCTTTTTACGTTTCTTTTCTCTTCTTCTAAATATCATTCTCGTAAATCTTAAGGGTCTGTCGCCAAACTACAGTTTTGGCATAAAACCTCCTTCACCTCACAGCCACAACTCCATTCTCAACTGAAATATAATCAACTTTTCCAACTTTAACCATGTTTAATTCTACAGCTCTTTTAGATAAATTTTCATACGATTCAAGTTCCATTACCTTAAGTTCTAATTCTCTGTTTTGATCTTCATATCTTGAAACTTCATTTTTCACCTCTTGTAAAACAAAACCTTTAATAGATAAATCATTCACACCAAATACAAAATATACTCCCAAAATTATTATAAGACTAAATATTGACTTGTTTATTAACGACAAGTATTTGCTCAATTTTTTGTTTTTCATTTTTGTTTTTATTTTTTTCTCAAATTCCTAATCTGCTTATAATTTTTCAGCTACTCTCATTTTTGCACTTCTAGCTTTTAAATTATTTTTTATTTCTTCATCGCTAGGTAATACAATTTTTTTTGTAATAATTTTTAAATTCGGCTCATGATTACATACACATACTGGAGCAGTTTTTGGACAAATACAATCTCTTGCTTCTTCTTTAAAAAATCTCTTAACAATTCTATCTTCCAAACTGTGAAATGATACTATAACAATTTTTCCTCCCGGATACAAAAGTTTCACAATTTGCGGCAATGCTTTTTCAAGATTTTCAATTTCGTTATTAGTTGCGATTCTTAAGGCTTGAAAAACTTTAGTAGCTGGATGAATCTTTTTACTTTGAAACTTTTTCGGAATTGATTGTTTTATTATTTCAACTAATTGCTTGGTTCTTGTTATTCTTTCATCTTTTCTATGCTCTATAATTTTTTTAGCAATATTCCTAGCAAATTTCTCCTCTCCGTAAATTTTAAAAATTCTTTCCAAACTACCAATTTTCCATTCATTAACTATAAACTCTGTCGTATGTCGCCTATTTTTTATCAACTGTTCACCAAATGCCATATCTATTGGTCTATCTTCTAAAAACGAAATACCACGTTTCACATCATCTAATTGTGCCGAAGACATCCCTAAATCCATCACAACTCCATCAAACTTTTTATCATCAAATTTTTCCTTTATACAAATTTCTAAATTCTTAAAATTGTCATTTATCACTTCAACATTATCAATATCATTGTCTTTAAAAACCTTTTTGGCGTTATCTATCGCCATTTTATCCAAATCAAACGAAACAACTCCGCCATTCTTTCCAACTCTTTTAGCGATTGCTATTGTATATCCGGCACCACCAAGCGTGCAATCAATAAAGAATTGCCCTTCCTGTGGATTTAAATATTCCAAAACTTCCCTTAACATTACTGGCGTGTGTTTATATTCCATATTGCTGTTTTCTCATCTTAATACTAAAATACTAAACCACTGATTTTTGAAACATAAACCTTGCCATTTCAATCTCTGGTTTTAAAATTCGTACTTTAATTTTGTCTATTTTGGTTTTTGTTTTGATTTTAATTTTTTTCACTAATGTTTTTATTAATATTTAATTAGCACGACAAGTTATTATACTATACTCCAAATTCTCCTAATGCTTCAGCTATTTCTACACTATCTGCATCTGAATTAGTTTTATATTTATCCCAAACTTCTGCATCCCAAATTTCTAAACGATCAAAAACACCCGTAACAACTGCTTTTTTTGTTAATCCTGCAAATTTTCTCAAATATTCAGGCAACGTAATACGTCCCTGTTTATCAAATTCTACTTCCATTGCTCCGGCAAGCATATGACGAGCAAAAGCACGAGCTTTTGATTGATTAATTGGTAACTTAGAAAATTTTTCAGCTTCTTTCTTCCATTCGTCAAAAGAATATAAAAAAAGACAGTTATCCAAACCTTTAGTTACAACTGCTCCCTCCCTTAGAGCATTACGAAACTTAGCAGGAACTGCCAATCTGCCCTTATCATCCAAATTGTGTTTATATTCTCCTATAAACATTACATTGAAACTGAGAATTTAAAACATAAATTTTAAAAACTCTTAAAATATTTTATTAGGGCACAGGAGAAGTCTGATTAGCGGATTAATCCTTTGTTTAACAAATAATACTCTATTCAGACCCCTTCTTCGCCTTAATTTTGTCAATCAATAAATTGATTGAAGCATGATTTAGGTTTTTTTACCTAATTCAGCTTATTTTAGCTTAATTCCCATGTTTACTTTTTTGTTTTTTTTGCTCAACTTTGTTTTTATTTTTACTCTTTTTTGTTTTTTTTGTTTTTATTACTTTTTTATTATTTTTTTTATTTTTGCATTTTAAACCCTCCTTTCAGAATTTCAAACCTAAATTTATAGGTTCTCCATTCTTCCCCACTCATCACCTCATACTTACATAATACACCACAAATCAACAAAAGTCAATCATCATCACCCACTATAACATTTAACTAAAATTAGCAATCCAAAAAAATAAAAAACCCACCTTTTACACAAAGCAGGAATGAATCTCAATATTTAATTATCATTTAAATTTTTCAAACCAGCTTTATCAACAAGAAATACACAATTTATTAAAAATAGAAGGTAACTACTCACTAAGGCTACAAAATTAGCAACTTTACTGTCATTGCGAGGAGTCGGAGCGACGTGGCAATCTCCTTAGCCAGACTGTTATTCCTTAATTTATAAGATTGCCACGCATTCACTTTAATTATTAAAACAGTACTATATAACGCACTATGGTACTGTTTTGATTTTACTATTTTTTTATATATAATAAGATAACTTTTAATAATTTCTAGTGCTATAGTTTCTTAATTTTAAGTTATTATAGTAGCCTTTTCAATATTGCATGATTTTATATTATAAGGTAAAATGAAATTAAATTATTCATATTGTACTGTAAATTACATCATCAATTCACATATAATACAATAATAAGTTACTTATAGGAAAACATTACGTATAATAACTAGCTAGCTGGAAATATATGTCTTTCTTTTCAGCTAACGTCTCTTTTAAAAAGAATTAAATTTTGTTTTTTTTTATTTATTTAAAAAGATATATTAATGACTAATTTTTATGTTTGAATCAAACCTAGTTAGAATTGTATTTGTTCCAGTCTACATTGTTATGACCGTTTTTACGGCATATCTTATCTGGAAAAATTCTGCTTCTAATGACTCACTTAAAAATGGTGGAATAGCAATCGCAGCACTACTGCCTGTTTTTATTGCAGTTTTACCCTACTTAAATATTCACGAAAAAAAAGATAATTTAGTTTTTAATTTAATCTATGACTCAAATACAAAACAAATTATAACTGGCAAGCCGTTTAGTCCATACGACTGTGCATATATCCCCGTATTTGCAAATTTGCCAGAAGAATTTATTAAATCAGAAAATATAAAGGACTTCATGGACACGAGGGGTCTAAATTTAATTGAGAAAGGAATCGTGAGTGAACTAGTGTTAAATTTTTCTTCCAATTGGGATTATAAAACAGTAAAACAAATAACACCATTCGGAAAAAATATCACTCATCAACAATCAGACTCAAAATATACAAAATTAAATCTTAAACAAGTAACTAATCTTTTCCCATATAATCCAATCATTAGTACCCCTGGTGTAATAGTCGGTGGTGGACTAGTATTGCCACCAAACTCAAGTTTACTTACTTCGACTACGAATAAAGAAAGAATAATAACAATAAATAATACAAAAGCAAAAACAACCATTAAAATAAACCCATCTAGTTTTATGGTTATTCAAAAAGGACTAAATGGCATTCTTGATCCAGACCCACAAAACATGAACCGTTATTTTTTAATTTCTTACAATATTAGCCTTTACATGAAACCAAAACGATTTGAAATGTATTCTCCCGAGATGCCAAATCATGAGAGATGGTATAATAATTTAATTGACATATTCAAGAAAATGACATGGGAAGAAATAGAGAAAAAAAATAAACAATTATTATTAGACAACGCCGTAAAAGAAATCTTAGACAATAAAAAAAACTCTGAAATAGACGAACAAGCCGATGCTGATTTTAAAAAACGGCCATGGAAACAACTATATATCGGAGAATAACAAAAAGTTTTGGACAAAAAAGATTCAATCCTCTAGTTCCTCTTTGCTCGAAACAAAAAAACAGAATTTAATTCTTTTTAAAAAATGGTCTGCCTGAGACGAACCAAAGAAAAACATATACATCAGCTAACAACACGATATCCTGTTACAACTCTTCCAATAGCCTCCACCCAAATTTTCTTTCGCTTCGCTCCAGAAAACTTCGGACATCGGTAAACATTAGATGAAATAAATTCATTATTAAAATAGTACCATATAACGTACTATGGTACTATTTTAAACCTATTATTTTTATTATCATTCCAGGATGTAACTTAGAGTATTAGCAAGTACACAATTAAAGAATCAATCGATTTTACATAATATTAGGTTCTCTATCATAATACGGAATTACCATATTGCCATGTTGCTTACCATGAAGTCCTATTACTGGAATATTAAGAGCGAAGCCCAAAGCATTTGCTGTTACAACACCAATACGTAAAGAAGAAAAATTGCCTCCGTGATTTTCTACTAGAATCTTTGTTAAATCACTTAAATCAATTTTTATATTTTTTAATAATTCATCAACTGCAGGCAACAATGTTTCTGCTTGTTTATACTTTGCCTCAAATTCTTTCTTGGCTAAAACTTTTTCACCATCTCTTAATTCAATCAAAATATATGGATTATTAATTGTATTTATATATAGAATCATATAGTAATATTATGACATACAAAACCAAAATAGCAAAAAGATATTAGCAATTTCTTGTTAATACCCCTAAATTGCCTTAACAGTATCAATAGTATATTCAATTAACTTTCTTTTTTCAAAATAAAATAAATTCTTTATCCCAATATTCTTTAAAACAGCAAATGTTTCAGTAAAATTATTTGTCATTTTAGAAGGAGAATGTGCATCACTCCCGATGACAAGCGGAATATCTTTTTCCTTACATAAAACTAATGTCTCAATACTTGGATTTAGTCTGTGCTTTTCAAATTTTTTTGTTTCTTTGTTTAAACAGTAATCTGTATTTAAATCTATTGCTACATTATACTTAACTAACAAATCAACAATGTCTTCAATGTGTTGACTATAATAATTAAAATCCTTATTGATAAAATATTTTATTATTTCAGGATGAGCAATTATATCGAATAACCCTGATTTTATAGTATCTTTTATAGATTGAAAATATTCTTCAATCATCCAATCCTCACCCTTGTCTCTGTAATCAGAAAAATACTTAAGTGGATTACCTATAAAATGGCTCGCACCCATTATAAAATCAAACTCAAATTTTCTTTTTGGATTTTCTTCTTTATAATCATTCTCAAAAGGTCTTATGTCCAAAGATTCCTTTATCTCGTATTTCTTTGCTTCTAAATAATCAACTTCTACTCCAAGCAATATTTTTATTTTATCTTTATATTCTTCCCTGGCCCTTTCTACTGTTTTGTAATATATCTTAAAATTTTCAAAAACAATCCCATTCATCTCTTTTCCTGCTATAGTTGGCAAACCGAGATCGTTAAAAAAATCATAATGAAAATGTTCAGCAAATCCCACTCCATCCAATCCTTTCTCAATAGCATCTTTAATTACTTTGTAAACTTCAGAATCTCCGTGAGAATAATGAGTATGCACATGTGAATCTATAAACATATATATAATTTATTTGTCTTTAATTAATCAACCACTATAAATACTATACTAATTTAAGCAACCCTATAAGAAGTTTTTCATAAATTGTTCTTTCTCATTATGACACACAAAACCAAAATAGCAAAAAGATATTAGCAATTTCTTGTTAATATCTTTTAGACAATAGAAATAGTTTTAAATTTATTTTACTTCAATAGAAACTGAATATGTGACTTGTGTATATCTTCCAGTTACATCAATGCCGGTTTTTATTGAATCACTTTCTGGAACTTTTATTGTTTGTTCAAATCTTCCTTTATCATCAGCTTTTGAAGTAAAACTCTTTCCTAAAAAAGTAATATCGATACCTTCATGAGCACCATAGCCTTTTCCAAAAACAGTTACAGAACTACCTGAATCCACTACATTGTAACTCGTAGTTAAAAAGATATCTTCCATAAAATCTTCATTTTGATCTTCTATTTTATGATAATCAATAATTTCCAAATCATCATTAACTACTAAAATGCTACTATTATTAAATACTATTAACTTCTCACCTTCTTTAGTAGCAACAACTTTTAATCCCATTGCCCAACCATTTTTAGCTTTAAGATCAGTAGTGTACACCCAATCAGTTGGTTTTAAACTTTCTTTATTTATTTTTACAACTCCAAATCCATCAGAAAAATATACATGATTACTACTATCCAATCCAACAACATCATAACCCATAGTACTAATATGCTTCCAACTTCTAACTTCATTTCCATTGTAATTAAAAACTTTTAATTTTTCATCATCAACTATATAAAATTCTTCATGTTCGTCATCAAAAAATAGATTCTTATCCGTTTTTTGATTAATTACTAAAGGTGCTTCAGATAATAGCGTACGTGCTTTTACGCTATGAATTTCAACTTTATCATTTTTAACATTAAAAATTAAATCGCCACTTGGATTCAAGTTTATATTTTTATGATATTCATTTTCTACCTCATATTCATTAATATAATCCATATTGTAATTCATTAATTTATTCCTTTTACTTGTTGCTGTAAATAATCTATCATCGCTTCTGTCTAAAGCCAAATACCAAGACCATGCATTATCTTTTATTTGTTTATCAAGTTTAATATTTTGAAAATCACTTATATTGTATTTATATAAATGTCTTCCGGCAGCTAAATAAACAAATAGTTCATCATTTTCTATATTAAATAACAAATCAAAATATATTTCATCAACAAAACGACTTTGTTTGCTCAACATGTCAGCAACTTTATTAATTTTTCCATCAGTAAATTCAAAAATTTCTAAATTTCCAGTATTTACTGTTCCAATAATTATTTTATCTTTATAATAAATAGCCTCACCTGAATAATATACTTGGGAACCGCCTTTTACGGTTGGTAATGATAATCCGATGAAACTTATCATTAAAACGATTATTAATATTTTTTTACGCATAGTTTTAAATTTAATTATTAAGTTAAGTTATTGCACCTTTATATAATTTTATTATTTTATTAGTAATATTATTCCAATTATAAAATTTATCCACTCGCTTAATTCCCTTTTCTCCTAAAATCTTTAAATCATAAAAATTCTGTTCTGCTTTTTTCAATTTATCTACCAAACTATCAATATTTTTATTTTTAAATAAAATTCCAGTGTCTTGAACAACTTCCACGTTTTCTGGGATATCACTCACAATCACTGGCAAACTATAAGACATAGCTTCAAGCAAGGCGATTGAAAGTCCTTCTGATTCTGAAGGCTGTACAAATAACCAAGCATTAGAAAATAATTCTTTTAAAACATCTCCACTTTGATTACCTGTAAAAATAATATTTTTATTATCACCAGCTAAATCTTTTAAACTTTTTACATAATCATCAGTAAATGAACTATCGCCGACTATAATTAATTTTTTTTCTGTATTTAATTTTTTATATGCATTGATTAAATAATGAATGCCTTTGTGTCTAACTAAACGTGAAACACTTAAAATATAATCATTTCCAACTAGCCCCCACCTATTTATCATATCTGGAGATTGCTTTTTATAAATTGATACGCCATTAGGAATATAAGTACTTTCTATTTTATGTTTATTTTTAACATATTTAGTCAAAGTTTCTGAAACTGTAATAATTTTAGTAGAAAATCCACAAGCAACCCACTCGCCAAATTTTAAACATAGTTTTGCAAATTTGCCCCATTTTTTATGGTAATAACATTGAGTATGAAATGTCACAATTACTGGCGTTTTTGGTTTAAATAATCGTACTAACCACAATAAAGAAGATGGCCCAATTGAATGAAAATGGATAACATCTACACGTTTAAATATTACATGCACACATGCAAAAAAAGTATGCGAAATTGCATCCAAATGTTTTGTTGAAATACTTGGCAAGCTAATTAACTTTATGCCTTCATATTCTTTTAAGTCAGTAGACGTATAATTTTTTCTCGTATAAACAAACACTTCATGCCCAAATTCAACCAAACATCTTGCAAGTTCTTCAACATGTTTTTCTACCCCTCCAGTTTTTACAGGAATACCCTTTTGTCCAATAAAAGCTATTTTCATCTAACATTATTAATAATAATTTTACAATTTAACAAAAAGAATAAAAAATGTCAAGACAAAAATACAAATTTTTAATAAAAATAATTTTGCTAGTATTAGATAATAAAAAAGCTCAATCCTTATTGAATTGAGCGATATAATTTAATGAACAGTTTTTTTGTTTTTTTATTGAATACTTATCTCTTTAATAACAGGAGGTAATATTTCATCAGCTGGAATATCAACAGTTACACCATCACTAAAAGATGATGTTCTGTTTCCTCTTATTGCTATTATTTTGTATGTATAAGA
>JAGLJW010000044.1 GCA_023142215.1 Candidatus Parcubacteria bacterium | reverse complement strand
TTGGTTCAGAAGTATCATGATTAACGTGTCCGTATAAACCATAACTGGCTATACTCCAATTATCTCCCGAAAGAACATTATCTGGTAATGGCTCACCACCACCTTGCCCATCACAACCCTCAGGAGAGCAACCCATATTAATATTAGGATCACTTATTTTAAATCTAAGCTCGAAACATGTATGCTTTATTTCATCACTTCGTTGGAAAATACCAGTAGCTGTCCAATATCCTACAGCAATATAATTATTAGGAGTAGGTTCAAACCATTGAACTATAATTTCTGTTCCCTCGCGATAAAATTCATTGCTAGCTGGAGGACCAAGGTTGCAATAATTAAGTTCCCAATATTCTCTAAGTCGACCATGAACCGGAAAAACTACACCTTTATAGCCTAGTGGTATATTGTCAATATTAGGATTTAAAACCAAATATCCAGTTGGGTCATTATACTGACTACTAACATTCTGAAATCCTTGTGCCCACACTTTATAGTTTACATTGTCATGAAATGAACATTGAGTATCCAATGTTCCAGGATATTGTTCAACATGAGTAATCGGAAAACCCATACCTAGAATTCCAGCACTATTTGCCATGAATTGAGCAAATGGTTCAGAATATGGAACAAAATCAGTGGAATTGGATGAAGTACAAAATCTCCAACCATTGGAAAATTTTCCGGGATGATATTGATAGCTAGCTTCAATGAAAGATATTGGATCAACTGTTTCATCAGTTAGGATTGAATCATATGACTCTTTTCCTAATTCAGTTTTAATTGTATTATAGTGTGGATCACTATATTCATTTGCAGTATATCCAATAAATTTTGGATAATTAAAATTTTCCCCAACATCTATTTGAAAATGCAAATGTCTACCGCTTGAATTGCCATAGCATTCATCACTAGAAGCCCCACCCATTAATCCGATAAATTTACCCAAATGAACCAATTGACCTACAATCACATTTCTTTTTCTCAAATGGGCGTAAACTGAATAGTAATTGTTTAAGCTACTAATACTAAAAGTACTTGGAGCATGTTCAATTACAACCAAACCTCCCCACCCACCAGTATTACACTCAGAAATAATTACTTTTCCTTTGGCAATTGCATAAATATTTTCACTTACTTCCCCTACAATATCCATTCCAGAATGAGCACCCGTTCCTTTGTATCTAATATTATAATATTGACTCTTATCACCATACATACCACACCAAACTACAGTAAATCTATTTCTTGGTGATGGTGCATCAGACTCACCAGAGTCTCTTGGAAAATACGAATCACCAAGTAATCCATCAACAGGAAAGAGTACAGCATTATTAATATCTGCACAAAAACCGATTTGAAAACCAAAAAACATATAATAACTAAAGACAAAAACCATCATCATTCTTTCTTTCATACCTAACTCCTTTTATTGAATTTTAAAGAACATTTATTCTATCAACTGGTAGAATAAGATTATAACTTTGGAATACTAACTATTTAATATTCCAAATAAATAACCTTAACAAAAAATATATTACCGATAAAACTATTTGATAAATTTTATACTATTTATAATTCCAACAAAAACTTTTTTTGGAATACTATTTTCACCTATAGAAGAAAATAAACCAGTATATTTTTCTTGTTCTGGTATATTTATAACAACACCCAAAGAACCAGAAGACAGAGCTGCTGTTGGTCCCATAAATTCACATTTTTCCTCATAACTCATACAATCCAGAAGAATAATATTATTATTGATAACCTTTTTTGGAACTATTTTTATTTTTCTATATATATAATTAATATAATATTTATTATTGTCCTTTTCAAAACCTGTCATGTCTCTATTGGTTGCTCCTCTTGGTGCACTAAAATCTTTTGTTACCCCACTAAGCGAAAAAGAGTAATCCTTATTACTGAAACTAAGTATATGATAATTAGTTCCTTGATTATATTCTGCCTCTCCAAGAATTTCTGGATATTCAAATTCCATTCCTAATTTTTCAATCTTAAAAGTTATCCAATTATCCACATCGCTCATTTCAATTTTATCAATTCTCTTTTTTGATTCATTTAAACCATCTTTTACTTCTTTTTTTAATTCAATTATTTCATTGTCAATACTATCAACTAAAGTTCCTAAGTTTTCTATCTTTTCGTTCTGTTCATCATTTTTTATTTGTTCTCCGGTTTTTTTACATCCTGCAACAATAATACTAACAACAAATATTAAAGTTATTATTAGTGATTTTTTATAATTAGACATATTATAATTTTTATTACTTCCTATTAATAAATTTATCACATTTTTAAATATTATCAAAATTTATCAACCTACACCTTATAGCTTTAAAATTACTTTTTATTTTTTTTATTCCTATTCAAATCAACTTCAACAATAGCATATTTTCCATTTTCATCTGTAAACTTAACATTTACAGCTTGTTTTAATGGATTTTGAGAAATTACTTCTCCTCTTTTACCGTCAACATTTACTAGAGTCCCAGCTGGCGGCATTTTTTTAGTAAGCTCTTGATAACCTTCTTCTTCGTAAGCAAGACAACACATTAGTCTGCCACAAATTCCTGAAATTCTATCTGAGCCACGATGTGCACATTGTTGAACTTCAGCCATGTCTGATGTGATTGAAGAAAGTTGTTTTAAATGACCTCGGCAACATAGCTCTTTGCCACAAGGACCACAATCACCAAATATTTTTGCTTCGTCTCGGATACCAATTTGTTGTAAACGAATTGTTTTATGAAAATGTCGTGTTAAATCTTTTACTAAATCTCGGAAATCAACTCTACCATCTGCAATAAATGCAAATGTTACTCTTGATCCATCAAAAGATTTGTGAACATCAACAAATTTCATTTCAAGCTTATATTTATTTTTTAATTCTCGTGCATAATCAAGAAATTCAATTTTTTCATCATCATTTATCATATTTTCCATATCTTCATAATCAGCAATTCTATCTACAGCTTTCAATGTCAATTTCTTTTTTTCATTACCTTTCATTTTATAAAATTTCTTTTCATCAATATCATCAAAATCTATAGCCTTTCCAAGTTCTGTACCTACTTCAGTATTTACAACAATCCAATCACCAATTTTTAAATCAAAATCATCATACGAAAAATAATATGATTTATCCCATGATGTAAATTGTATTTTAACTACTTTCATAACAATAATGCAATATCTGCAAGTTATTTATCTAAAGTGCGAATCTGATAAATTTAACAATTTTTACGTCTCCTAACATCTCCTCAACTTTTTTCTTGTCTTCCATGATATATCCTTGTTTTGTTAAACAAACTTCTTCGTAATATTTATTTATTTTACCAATCAAAATTTTATCAATCATTTCTGATGGTTTTCCTTCTTTTTCTAACTGAACTCTATAAATTTCTTTTTCTTTTTCTAGTACATCTTCTGAAATATTTTCAGGATTCAATGCGATCGGATTCATTGCTGCTATATGCATTGCGATTCCATTAGCAAGTTCGGTATCAACTTCTTTGTCAAAAACAACAACTACTCCAATCTTCGCATTAGCATGAATATATCCAGAAACATATTCACCTTCCATTTTTTCTCCTCCACTAAAAATTAAATTTTCAGCAACTTTTAAAGTCATTTCAGCTTTTTTAGAATTAAAATAATCTTCTGCTGAATTTGCTAAACCCATTTCAGCAACTTTCTGTACAAAATCTTTAAAGTCTTGATTCCTAGCTACGAAATCAGTTTCACAAGCTATTTTTACAATTGAGATTTTCTTTTTATCGTCATTTATTCCTAAAGCAACAACACCTTCGTTTGTTTCACGATTGGCTTTTTTTGCAGCTTTCAATCCACCTTTTTTCCTTAAATATTCTACTGCTTTATTTAAATCACCATTAGATTCATCTAAGGCTTTTTTACAATCTCCAATACCAGCACCTGTCATATCACGTAATTGTTTAATTTTTTCCATATGTTTTATTTTTTTTAGCTTATAGTTTGTAGCTTTTTTAACTTTAGATATTTCCTAATAAGCTAAAAAGCTACAAGCTAACAAGCTAAGTTATATTATTTTTTCTTTTGAGTTTCTTGAATTGTATCTTTTAGAAGATTTAAAACTAATTTTACAGTTTTAGTCGCATCATCATTTGAAGGGATAACATAATCAATATTTATAGGATTAACATTTGTATCACAAACTGCAATTATTGGAATACCTTTTATTTTTGCTTCAGTTACTGCTGTAGTTTCTTTTTTAATATCCCAAACAAATAAAGCATCTGGGAGTTTTGGCATTCCCACTAAACCACCAACTTTTAATTCCAATTTATTAATTGTTCTATCAATATCTAATTTTTCTTTTTTTGTATATTTATTGAATTTTCCTAATCTTTTATTATCAATTAAATTTTTGTATTTAGTAATCATTTTTTTGATAATCAAAAAATTCGTTAAACAACCGCCCATCCATTTTTCTGTAATATATGGCATTTTTATTTCTTTTGCAATTCCTTGTATTGTATGTTTTGCTTGCATTTTTGTACCTACAAACAAAATTACCTTATCTTCAGAAATTAATTTTTCTATAAATTGCATTGCTTCAGCAAGCATTTTTCTTGATTTTACAAGATCAATGATATGTATACCATTTCTCGCACCAAAAATATATGGATCCATTTTTGGATACCATTTGCTAGTTTTGTGACCGAAGTGCATTCCAGCCTTAAGCATTTGTTCAATTGTTGGAATTCTAGACATAAATTTTCCTTTATCCACCATTATGTAATAAAATAAAGTTTTTTTACTAACTTTACAAGGAAATTAACATAATGTGAGAGATTATTATTAAATATAAAAAAGTAGTTCCAAAAAACTAGGACTACTTTTATAGATTATAACATTTAAGAAAATAAGTCAACTTGACAAATAAATATAAAAATGCTACATTTCATATATTGGCTCATTATAATAAAATTTAAAAAGGGAGAATAACATGGAACGTAAACGACTTAAAAAGATAATGGATAACAATGATTTAGATATGTATGATTTAGGTATATATGGTTTAAATACGCATTCAAAAAATGCTGTACCCTTGGGACTCAAAATTATTACAAAATATTTACCTGAACATGACACTGAAACAGCGGATGACACTGTTTATTCTGTTAATACTGATGAATTACTTGAAGCTGGTGTAACTGAGGATGACGCAGTAACACTAAGTGATCTTAATTGGAAAATGGATGAAGATACCAATTGCATAACTCATTCTGTTTAAATATTTTTGTTTTTGTTGCTATTGCCATTGAATAATCAATGGCAATTTTTTTTAAAATAAAGTTTTAAATTATTTAACTAGATTCAAAAAATTATTTATTACTTCTATTTATTACGCCACCTCCTAATAGTTCATCACTATTATAAAAAACCGCACTCTGACCTGGCATAATTGCTCTTTGTGGTTTATCTAATTTTACTAAATATTCATCTTTATTTTCAATTTTTAAAATCTTACAATTAATAGGCTGATGTTTATATCTGATTACAACTTCACATTTTAACTCTTGTACATCTTTCCCGCTTATCCAATTTACATCACCAACAATAAATTCATCACTAAATAAAACTTTGTCATTTGGATCTTTTACCACATACAAAACATTTGTTTCATAATCCATTTTTACAGCATAGTATGGTCCTGTTCCACCAATATCAATTCCACGACGTTGACCAATAGTATAAAATGGCAAACCAACATGTTCGCCAACAGTTTTTCCATCCATGGTTTTAATAAATCCTGGTTTTAATTTTATATTTTTTTTTAAAAATTCATTATGCTCAATAATTTTTCCGTCACGAACTAAAAAACAAATATCCTGACTCTCCTTCTTTAAATATGGAATTTCATTTTCTTCCGCAATTTTACGAACATCATCTTTCTCCATTCCCCCAATCGGAAATAAAATTTTTTTCAATTGTTCTTGCTTCAAATTATATAAAAAATAACTTTGATCTTTTTCCTTATCAAACCCCTTGAATATTTTATTCGTAATTCGTAATTCGTAATTCGTAATTCTTCGCTGAAAGCGAATATAATGTCCAGTAGCCAAATAATCTCCACCCAAATCTTTCATTACTTTAAACAGCTCACCAAATTTAATAAACTTATTACACTGCACACATGGATTTGGCGTAATTCCTTTTTTATAACTTTCAACAAAATAATCAATTACTTCTTTTTTAAATTTTACTGAAACATTTATAGGATAAAATTTAATACCTAAAAAATTACAAATCTGACGAGCAGCATCTTCACTCTGCTGATCACCATCATGAAGCCGCATAAAAATTCCAATTACTTCATAATTTTGTTTTTGTAACAAAAACGCAGAAACAGCAGAATCAACTCCGCCTGATATTGCCATTATTACTTTTTTATTTTTACTATTCATTTCTTACCAAAACATCGAGTCTTTTTAACTCGATGTTTTTATTGTTATTTTAAATTATAAAAAAACTATTTAATATTTCTAATACAAACCTTTGAATTGTTCCCTTACTGCATCTTTTGTTTTTTGATCTTGCAAAGTATTTAATAGCGATTTAACCATTTTTCTGGCGTTATCCTGCTGTCCTATTTTATGATATAAAACAGCTAAAGAATATTTTGCATTAGCATTATTATTATCTACTTGCAAAATACTTAGGAACAATTGTTCTGCCATAAATAAATTTTCATTATTTTCTATTTTTCCTAATCCACCAACTGGACTTACACTTAGCTCTTCTCCTGCTAAAGAATCTTTACCCTCTGGATCTAATTCACTAGCTGCTATTTCTTGTGTTGCGCCTTGAGAAAGACTTAATTGAACTGCACCACTATTAAAAAACAATCTTCCGAGCTCAAATCTATAATCTAAATTATTACTTGAAAACATCACTGCATTCTTCAGCATCTCAATAGCATCATCAATTTTTCCAATTTTTTCAGAAGCAATTGCTTTTCCATAATAAGCTGCTGCTAAATCTCTTTTCTTGAGAATTGCATCGTCATATTTTTTTACTGCTTCTTCAATATAATACTTTTTCTCACTTTCATCTGTTTCTGCATTAGCTCGTGCCATATTTATAAGTGCCATTCTAAAATCTGGTATAGGATTAGTTGGATCAAGCTCAATATTCTTCTTATACAGATCTTCTGCGTGCATTAAGGCTCCTCTGGTATAGAACGATGCATTCTCATAAATCAAAGCTAAAGCTTCATTATTCGCTGCTCTATTTGGAGATCTATTAACTGCCTCTTTCCCTTTTTTGAGAGCTAAACCTAAATATTCACCAACAGCTGCCTGATCTCTTCCTCCGATTGCTGCTTGATTAGCTTTTGACATATAATTATTAGCCACATTCAAATAATATGAATCTTGAAAAGGGGCTAAATTAATTGCCTGCTCCATAAATTTAATTTTATCATCAATCTTTGGTGTAGTTAATGATTGTTTAGCATAAACATCAGCCATAAACATTTTTAAACCTAAAGTAAACATTACAACAACAGAAGCACTAACTACTAAAAATATTGCGGCAAGGGCTAAAGCATAATTTGCCGATGCTCTAAACGATAATTTTATACTTTTAAACTTGTCGGGATAAAGATAAATTGCTGTTGAAACAGTCAAAACAGAAAGTAGAACTGTTACCAGGACTATTGAATTGTTCTGTGGAAAAAGCAAAGCAAATAATATACTTGAAACAAATGAACTAAATAAACCAAGCAGTATGGAATTCAATTCATTATCTTTTGATTTTATTAAAGTTAAAAATGAAACCGACAATGAAATCAATCCAACAATCACAATGCTCAAAACTCCTAAAATTCCAACTGTTGCTAACAAATCATATAAAATTCCAGTAGCACCATTAAAACGCATATTCCAAAATTGTGTATAGTTAAAATTATCTTTTTTAAATTTTGAAAAGTTATAATAAAAAGTTGATGGACCACTTCCAAACATCGGATTCTCTCTCAAAGCATTTTTCGTAATTCCCCATGAAGCAGATCTTGATAAACTAACTTCAGCTGGCAAATTTAACCTTCCGATACTAAAATTTCCTAAAACTAAAAAAATAATTAAAACTAAGAATGACGCAAACGGAACTGCCAAATTACTAGTTTTTATTACTTTAGCCATAAAAAACATTAATACAATCACAGCTCCTATAATAGCTATTATCCAACCAATAGGCCAAAAAGTAAAACCACTTAATTTTGTAAGTATAAAAAGAGCCGATAGAAACACAACACCTAGTACTATTCTAATTAATAATATTAAACTACCTTTAAATCCAGTCAATAATTTTTCGGTTTGAGAAATAGCAATCGTTAACATTGAAAGGAAAATCAAAATAAACATTGTTAAGGCAGAAACAGAACCAAGAGGATTAAAAATAACTCCTTTAGACAAATGCAAAAAATTAATATTAATATTTGAAAATTGTAATAAAGAATAAATAATCAGTAATGATCCAGAAAAAACAAAAGACCAAAAAGATATTCGTATTCTTTTAGCATTAATATTATTTACAATTAAATAGTAAAATAAAATAAAAGCTATCATTGGCAACAAGCCTTTAGCCGCATTACCATAAGATCCCACCATACTGTCTTTCACATCAACAGACATTAATGTTGATGCTATAAAAATAATTAACACTCCCAAGATAGGAAAATCAAGTGGAGTTCTTTTTATGCTAAGTTCACCAAGTAAAACACCTTTTGCTGCCCAAGAAACCACACCAATAAGTACTAAACAATAAAAAAGCATCATTTTTTCAAAATCAACTCCTTGTGCGGTAAGTCCCGTAAAAAATAGTGGTACTGAAATAAAAATTAAAGCTATTACAACACTAATTAAAAGATCAAGACCTTTTGTTGCAACATGCTTTGATTTACTTTTATCATTTTTTGTTTCTTCCATATTATTCTAATTTAAATTATTATTTAATATATTATATTAATAATATTAACAAATGATTTTTATTATGTCCAGATTGTATTTTTATTACTCATAATTTTTAATTAACTAAACAAAGTACCAAATTCTGACAAACCTAATTATTAAAAACTTTTAAATATTTCTCGGCTGTTTTTTGCCAATTATAAACACTTTTTACCTGATTTGAAATCATTATCGCATTTTCATTAGTCTGTTTATTTTTTAATATCAAACCCATCGCTCTTGACAATTCTGGAATATTATATGGATTAATTAAAGTTGCTGTTTTTTGTAAAATTTCAGGCAAACTTGAAATATTGCTAGTTACGACGGGTATTCCACATGTTAAAGCTTCAAGCGGTGGGAAGCCAAAACCTTCATAAAAAGAGGGATAAACGAATAACGACGCTGAATTATAAAGATATATTTTATCTTCATTAGGAACAAAGCCTAAAAATTTTATTTTATCTTTGTTTTTAGATTTTTTCCAAATTTTATAAATTTCTTTATTTTTCCAACCACTTCCTCCAGCTAAAATTAATTGATAATCTTTAAATTCTATATTCTTCATCAATAAATCAAATGCTTGTATTATTCCATCAATATTTTTTCTTGGTTCAATTGTTCCTAAATATAAAATAATATTATCAGCTAATTTATATTTATCTTTTATAGATTTTAATTTAAAATCACACTTGTCAATAATTTTATAATTTTCATTAACACCAGAATATATGACTTCAATTATCTCTTCCGAAATTCCACAAAGATCTACAATATCATCTTTTGTATTTTCACTTACAGCGATAATTTTATCAAAATTTTTAAGAAACTTTTTCACATTAATCATTTTATAATAACAATGGTTTCTAAGTGAAAAAAATTCAGGATATCTTAAAAAAGATAAATCATGAACTGTTATTATCTTTTTTGATTTCTGACTTAAGGAGGCAAAATTAATATTAGGCATATAAAAAAAATCCACGCCTGATGCAACATCAATTTTAGGATATTTAAACAACTTCTGATTAAAATAATTATATATTTTATTAGGAACTTTTGATTGACAAATTGCTACATTGTGATATTTATTTGCCAAATCATTTATCACATTGCTAATTTCAAAATAAGAATTATAAAACAAAACATATTCATTTACTGAATCAATTTTAAATAAATTTTCAAGTAATTCCAAAGTAAATTCAGGTATTCCGCTAAAATTACCATTCATTAATACTCTAGCATCTATCCCAATTTTCCTTTTAATACTTGACATGCGCTAACTAATAAGATCCTATCGCATTCGCTCCAGGATAACAATTTATTAACAATAAATAATTTTTTATTTTTTAAATTCTTTATGTTTTTCTTTAACAAATCTATTAATACTTTCTCTAAAAATGTTTTTTGAAAATCTTTGAGCATTTTTTGTAATAACTTCACTGTCAAATTTTCTATTTTCATAATCTTTAATTGCTTCAATCAAACTTTCTTTATTTTGTTTATCAAAGAATATCCCTGTCTCGTTTTCTATTATTGTTTCAACAGCTCCTCCTTCCCTATACGCAATCACAGGTCTGCCAGATGCCATAGCTTCAACGACTGTAATTCCAAAATCTTCAATTTGAGGATTTATAAAAGCCTCACAATTTTTATATAATTCAACTTTTTCTTTATCATTGACACGACCTAAAAATTCAATATTATCAACTTCCTCAGCAATTTTTTTTAATCTTTTTAAATCTACACCATCTCCAAAAATTTTAAGATTTTTATCTGGCATTTCCTTAAAAGCCTCAACAACAATATCAACTCTCTTATACGGCGCAAGACGACCACCAATCAAAAAATAACCCCTGTCATTCTGAGCGTCAGCCAAAGAATCCCGTTCCAAACACGACTCAGCTTGAATATCCAAATCTTTGGAACAAAAATCATTTTTCACAGAAAATTGTTCAAGTTCAACAGGCGGATAAATTACAATTGAATCTCTTCTGTAATATTTTCTAATTCTTTTTTGCACCGTTTCTGAATTTGCAATAAATAAATCCACTCTATCAGCAGCTAATCTATCCCACATTCTAATTTTACTAAGCAATAATGAAATTACTTTTTTGAGATATTTATTATATCTAAGCTCGTTAATATATTGATGAGTATAATCCCAAAGGTATCTTGTTGGTGTATGACAATAACAAATATGCAAAGTGCTTGGTGAAGTAATAACACCTTTAGCAAAAGCACTAGCATCTGAAATTACAATATCAAAATCTCGTAAATCAAAAAATTCAACCGCCATTGGCATAAATGGCAAATACCATTGATAATGTTTCACACCACCAGGCAAACGTTGGATTATAGAAGTTTTTATATCTTTACCTTTAAAGTATTTACTAACTTGTTTTTTTTCATAAAGCAAAGTATAAATAGGTGCATCTGGATACATATCCGAAAGCACCTTTAAAACTTTTTCAGCTCCACCATCTTGAGCAAGATGATCATGAATTAAAGCAATTTTCATTTTCTCTTTTATAATTTAATTAATCTGCATTTCTATTTTTTAAAATTGCCATTGGCGTTCTCAGTAATATTGATAAATCAAATAGTAAACTCCAATTTTCAATATAATACATATCTAACTTAACTTCCTCGTCAAAATCTAAATCACTTCGTCCAGAAATTTGTGCCATTCCTGTTATGCCTGGTTTTATAGTTAATACTTTTTTATGATGAACTTCATATTTTGCCACCTCTTCAGGAAGATGTGGTCGTGGTCCAACTAAACTCATGACACCTTTTAAAACTAAAAATAATTCCGGTAATTCATCAATACTATATTTTCTAATAAACCTCCCAATTCTTGTTACTCTAGGATCATTTTCAATCTTAACCATTGGACCATCTCCTCTGGTATTCCTATCAGCTAATTCAGTATAACGTAAATTATCCGTGCATGGTTTCATTGATCTAAATTTAAAATAATGAAATGCTTTTCCACCTTGACCGATTCTTTTAAGTTGACTATTATCATCTTTTTTTGAAAAAAACACTGAACCCCTTGAATCTAATTTAATACAAATTGCTGTAAAAATCAATATCGGACTAACAATTATTAATAATATTGTTGATACAGTAATATCAAAAAATCTTTTTACAATCCGTCCCCAACCATCAAGCGGAGTTTTTTTAATTTCAACAATCGGAATACCTGCTATTTGACTAACTTCAGTTTTTAAGATTTTAGTTCCAAACAAATCAGCGACATATTTATAATCAATATGATTTTCATCAGCAAAAGAATAAAGTCTCATTTTTTCTTTTACATCAAGATTAGGATTACACTGAAGTATTTCATCAACTTCATTTTCCCTAATGTATTTTAAAAGATTGTCTTTTTCAAGATGGGAAAAACTAGATATTTCTTTTACAATTTTAAAACCAGATTTTTTTTGTAATAAAAAGTTCTTTTTCAAAATTTCAGATGTTTTGCTTTTTCCAATAAGAATAATTTTGTGTACACCAATATCTAAACTAAATAAATATCTCTGCATCATTCTAACTATCGCTCTAGCTGTTGTTATATAAAAAATTGACAAAACCCAAACTGCCAAAATAATAAAACGTGATTCAAAAAGTTCTCTTTGCAAGAAAATAAAAATCACAACCAGCATAAAACCAGTAGAACAAGCAAGTACTACCCGATAAAATTCTTGAACAATTTTTCTTGCACTCCTAATATTATAAAGTCCAGCGAAGCCAAAAATAATAATCCAAAGAGCCGCAACAG
This sequence comes from Candidatus Parcubacteria bacterium, assembly GCA_023142215.1. Lineage (GTDB taxonomy): Bacteria > Patescibacteriota > Patescibacteriia > Patescibacteriales > UBA12075 > JAGLJW01. The sequence goes on along the minus strand of JAGLJW010000044.1, from coordinate 11,776 downwards.
CTAATAAAATTTCAAAATAAAAACCAAATTTCAAATCAAAAATAGCTGGTCTAATATCAGTTGTAAATTTTGAAAACCTAATATAATAAGCACTTACACCAGCAAGCACTATCATTATATAATCAAGCGGTACAAGTAAAAATGAAAATGTAAGTTCTGAACGTTTCATTAATTATAATACAAATTACAAATTATTTTTATATAAATAATTTTTAAAAATATTAAGATAAGCTATAAGCCGGATTCTGTTCTCTTAACCTTAAGTTAAAATGAGTAGTCATTTATCTAGGCTTATTGTTACCAATAAGCTCATGCGGCACTTCTCTCTTCAATTTTAAATATATATTTTGACAATAAATATATAATTTCAAAATAGAAGAGAGACACGGCCTTGCTTCAGGCAGGGTTTACCACGACATCTTGATCACTCAAGAGCGAAAACTGTAGCTGTATAAATAAATTATACAACACCAGCTAACTTTTCACCTTTCTTTTAGTTTGCACTAAAATAGTATAGTCTCTGCGGCACTTTCCCTATTTCAATTTAAAAATTAAAACGGTGGACGTTATCCACTACCCTTGTCCCTGATATAAATATCAGGAGAAGTCCGGACTTTCCTCTTTAATCAAAAAAATTAAAGCGACTACTTACTTATCTTAATATTTTTAAAATCTATTTAATTAAATATTAACACTATTTACAGAAGAATGTCAATATCAAAAATTCAAATAAATATCAAGTTTTTAGCTAATATATAATAAATAAGGGTTATAAAATTTTGTTTTAAAAAAATAAAGTCAAAAATTTAAGTAAAATTTGAATAAAAATTTTTGCTAATTTGATATTTATTTAATATCATGCTAAAGTCAATGCAATAAATCGTAATAATAACATAATCATCAACAATAGGAGGATTCACAATGGGAGAACGATTTGGTAAGTTAAAAGCTAAAATACACAATGATAATGAATTTTTTGATCTGATTGCCGAACTAATGTATATGATGAGCGAACTAAAAAAACCAACGGATTTCCATCAACAGATCATAGCAAAGCCAACTACTGCCAAAATGTACAAAGCCTTGATCAAGGTTGGTTTTTCTAGCAACGAAGCTGAAAAATTAACTGATGATATTATAAAAGTGTTATTTTCTACATCTAAATTATAGATAAGTATCGATTTAAATCTACATAAGTTTGGTAGCATTTCAAATGTCACCAAACTTTTTTTTAATTTATAAAAACATATCTTACAGCTTCTTACTTTTCAAAAATTCTATTACCCCCAAAGTAGATCTGTTGCCCTTTTGGGGTGGAAACCAGGTTTGACCTTCAAGTAATTTATTTCCTTTGTATTTTTTAAAAATCTTTTCTTCCTCTTCTTCCCAAGTTTTAAAAATTTCATTTTTTTGATTCAAACAAATTTTTTGTTCATAATCAAGCAGTGTTCTATTTAAATATAAAAATCCTTTGGGATATTTTGTGCTTATTCGTAAAGTCAATTCCCAATCCTCCCAAAATTTTATATCAACATCCCAGCCACCAAGATTAATAATTTCTTTTCTTTTGTGGCACATTGAATTTGTATCAATCATAATTTGTCTGTGCCAAAGTCTTTTAAGGTCAAAAAACTTTTTTGAATTTGTTTCTTCATCTCTAACCCTACTCTCACTTCCGTCTTCTTCAACTAAAGATAATCTATAATTTTTTTTACAGAAAATTAAAACTTTGTCTTTATTTTTTTCAAATGCCTTTACCATAACTTCCAAAAAATCTGGATACCAAGTATTATCGCTATCTAAATATGCGATATACTCTCCAGATGCTTTCATTAGTCCATAATTTCTGGCAGTTGCAGGACCACTGTTCTTATCAAGTTTAAAATATAAAATTCTAGGATCAGAAAATTCTTTTATTAATTTTTCTGTATCATCAGTTGAAGCATCATCCACGATTATTAATTCAAAAAATGGATAAGTTTGATTTAGTACTGAATTTATCGCTTTCCATAAAACATAACAACGATTATGAGTTGCGGTAATTATTGAAATTTTTGGTTTATAATTCATCGTTTTTAATCTTTTCACGTATCTTGTTCATTAAATCAATATAAAATTCTAAATTATTCAGACTAGCGAGTCTAGCTCCAAGTGGTTCTTTAATTTTAAATAAATAATGTAAATATGCTTTAGATAAATTTCTAAGTTCGGAAATTTTTGAATTTTTATTTATAACTGTAAAATCATTTGCAAATTTTGCATTAGTAATTGAATAAGCTTCAAAAAACTTTTCTGGCTTACTAAAATCATCATTTAAAAATTTAAATAATCTACCATGACGCCCTTCTCTCGTTGGAATTACACAATCAAAAACATCAACTCCACGTTTTACAGATTCTACGATATTATCAGGATAACCAACCCCCATTAAATATCTAGTTTTATCTTCGGGAATTTCTACTGTTAAATAATCTAAAACTTTATACATTTCATCAACAGATTCACCAACTGACAATCCGCCAATATTATAACCATCAAAACCTATATCAACTAAATCTTTTAAACTTTTTAATCTTAGCTCTTTGTCAAGTCCACCTTGAATAACACAAAACAATAATGGAACTTCTCCATTTTTTTTAATTATTTTATTTTTATAATTATGAGTTCTTTCAGCCCATCTAGTGGTCATTTCAATTGATTTTTCAACATAAGCCCGACTGGCAGGCAAAGCAACACATTCATCCAAACAAACAGCAATATCTACACCTAAATCAATTTGAATTTGAAAAGACTTTTCAGGAGTAAGTTCATATTCACTACCGTCAACATAAGATTTAAATTTAGCACCGTCCTCACTCAACTCCACTAAACTTTTACCTGTTTTATTAAAAGAATCAGCCAATGAAAAAACTTGAAAACCACCACTATCCGTCAAAATTGGTTTTTGCCAATTCATAAATTCATGAAGCCCACCAGCTTCTTTAATTAAATTTTCTCCTGGCCTAAGCATCAAATGATAAGTATTTGAAAGTAATATTTGAGAATTAAGCTTCCTCATGTCATCTGCAGAAATTTGTTTTACTGTTCCCTGAGTTGCTACTGGCATAAAAAAAGGTGTTTCAATTTCACCATGTTTAGTTTCCAAAACCCCCAAACGAGCCTTTGATTTATTTGATTTTTTCAATAATTTAAACATAAATTTAATTATAGATATTTTCTTCAGTTTCAATACTATCAAGATTTAAATCCCAAACGTCATGACCTTTTCTCCATACTTTAAATTTTTTATTCCAAATAGATTCGTTTGTTAATCTTCCTTCAGACGAAACAGAATCACTACTTGACGGATCTATTCGATACCACGTGTCGTTTAGCTTTACTTCAACTATAGAATGAGTATTTTTGTTATCAATACTTTTTAATTTAACTAAGCAACCATTGACTCCTCGTGCTTTACAAAGAGCTAAAAATACAATTGCAATATCAGAACAAGCCTTGCCTTCATAGACATAATTGTCTTGAATTATTTCAGAAGCAGTTCTCTTCCATTGAATACTGTTCGCATGTTTTCTGGTTTCATTATTATAAGGTCGCGATTCTAGAGTAACTAATATAGTATTTTTCAACATCACTAAATCATCTGGCGTATTTATCATAATATCCCCTAAAAAATTTAAAATATTCTGATCTACCTCAATTTGAGATTTATGCCAATTGGTTTTAGATTGAACTTTTTTCATAAGAAACAAAAACTTTTTATTTTAAATTAACAGATTTATTTATGAACAAAATTAGCATTACAAGTATATCTTTATAATAATACAGATTTCTTGAAGCTTATAAATAAAAAAATGTTAATTATTTAACCAACATTTTTCAAGTAATCTAAATTTAAAAATTGTTTCTTTCAATACTGTATACCAAACTTACACCGCCTCTATACTATCCAAATTTAAATGTTTTTTAACTTTAAGAAAATTTGAATTAAATCTATCGTGGGCAGCACTATTTGCTGCGTCTTCTATTTTTTGATCTTTTTTATCTCCCACAATGCTATCAACAACTTCATAAATATCATTTATAGTTTCTTTCATTTCAGCACGTTCTTTTTTTGCATCTTTTTGTTCTTGCTTAATTTCAACTATATCTGTTTTCACCAAAGCAACATCACCACTCAAATTATCAAACCGACCTTGCATATTATCAAACCGACCTTGCATATTATCAAATTGACCTTGCATATAACTAAACTGTTTTTGCATTATTATGGCTAAATCTTCATTGTTCATATTTTAAAATTATTTTTATGATTTTATTTAACAACAATTTTATTATAACACAACAAAATAAAATCGCAAAATTTGTTATTTATTCACTTACTTTTATATCTACAATTCTCATTTGTTCTTCTTTCTTTCCATTAAACTCATTAATATCTAAATAACAAACTACATCAATTTTATCACCTAAATTAATATCTTTCCATTTTTCACTTTGATTAAAACCGATAGCATTAATTATTTTTGAATCGCTATTTTTTAATTTAAATTTTACATGTTGCCCATCATTGCCCATATAAAAAACATCTAAAATAAATAAATTTTTGATTAAAAATTTTGGTTGCAAATTACCTTCTCCATATGGTTCTAATTTCTTTATTTCGTTAATTAAATCTTCATCTACCTCGTTTAAGTCAAGCTCTGTTTCAATTTTTAGGCTTTTTGTAAGATTTTTATCTTTTAAATTTTTATCAGTAATTTCTCTAAGTTTTTGTTTAAATTTTTCTAAGTTTTCTTTTTTCAAAGAAAAACCACAAGCCATTGGATGTCCGCCATATTTTTCTAAATAATCTTTACATTCTTCAATCGCTTTTATCAAGTTAAATCCATCAATGCTTCTGCCTGAACCTTTATAGCTTTTTTTATTTTCTGTAATTATCAATGTGGGTCTATAATATTTTTCACAAATTCGTCCAGCTACCAAACCAACAATTCCTTCATTCCATTTTTCATCTTTTGGCGAAATACAAACAATAATTTTTTCATCACCTGAAATTTGCTCTTCGGCTTGTTCTAAAATTTGAACAGTTTTATTTTGACGCTCTATATTATTTTCATTTAAACCATAAGCTAAAGTGATGGCCTTTTTTTGATCATTTGTAATCATTAGCTCATAGGCAGAATTAGCGTGCTTCATTCTTCCTGCCGCATTAATTCTTGGACCAATTTGAAATCCAATATTCCAAGAAGCAATTTTTTCTCTATTCTTAACTTGGGCAATACGCATTAGTTCTAAAAGCCCAATTCTTTTCGTTGAAGATAAAACTTCCAAACCTCTTTTAACCAACATTCTATTTTCATCAAGTAATACTACACAGTCCGCAACAGTTCCAATAGCAACCAAGTCAAGCAATCTTTCGCATAATCTATCTTTTAACTCATTTTCCAATTTAGCTTTACTAATAATTGCACAAGCTAATTTATAAGCCACTCCGACTCCAGCTAATTTTTTAAATGGATATTTTTCATCAGGAACTACTGGATCTAAAATTAAACAATCTGGCAAATCTTCTTTTTTTTCAGCTGACACATGATGATCAGTAATAATTACTTCAAGCCCTTGTTTTTTGGCAAAATCTACACTTTCATTACTCCTAATTCCAGTATCAACTGTAATTATCAATTTTCCATCTTTACTCTTGATAAATTCAATTGCTTTCTCATTTAAACCATAACCTTCTGTGACTCTATCAGGAATATAAACATCAACTTTAGCTTTTAATACATTCAAAGTTTCATACAAAAGCGCCGAAGAAGTAACTCCATCAGCATCGTAGTCACCATAAATAAAAATCTTATTTCCCATTTTAATATGACTAATTATCTTACTTACAACTTCCTCCATCTGGTTAAACAAAAAAGGATCATGAATAATTTTGTCATAATTAGGATTTAAAATTTGCTCAAATTCATTTTTGTTATTAAAACCTCTATTTTTTAATAATTGCAAAATGATAGGATTATATTCTGAATTTTCATTAATAAATTCTTCAGTAATCTTAGGTAAAACATTCCATTCAATTTTTTTATTTAGCATCTTTATTTATTTTAATATTTAATAAATTTTAAAACTATCCTAGTGCATATTCATCTTACCTTATTTAATAATAAAAATAAAGAACAACATTTTTTGTCATTTCGTAGCAAAGCGGAGAAATCACTTTAAGATAAAAGCTATTAACCAAATTTTGCAAATGATAGTAATGTTGTAAGATTTTATAATTATTAAAGGGATCTTTCGCTAGGGCTCAAGATGACAAAAAATTATGTTTTTTATACTACATTCGTTCATGATAATCACAAAATTTTGATTTTATTGATTAATGTGTTATAATAATAACAACAAAAACAAAAATGAAAATAAAAAAATATAAGTTTCAAAATAAAACTTATAAAAAATCAAATTCAAATAAATTTAAGTATTGCCTTTTATCATTTTTTTTGTTGGCAATTTTTTTATTACCTAATATTGGTTACTTCTCTTCAATTACAGAACAAGAAATCATTAACTTAACAAACAAAGAAAGAGTAAAAAACAATTTAGGAAAATTAACACCAAATAATCTTTTAATTGAAGCCGCTCAACAAAAAGCGAATGATATTCTTAAATATCAAACTTTTGAGCATAATTTGAATGGTAATAAATTTTCTGATTGGATAAAAAAATCTAATTACAATTATTATTATATCGGAGAAAATTTAGCAATTGATTTTATGGTTTCAGGCAACGTTATATCAGCTTGGATGAAATCAGAAAGTCATAAAGCGAATATTTTAAATAAAAATTTTGACGAAATCGGAATAGCAGTAGTTGACGGTAAATTTGAAAACAGAAATACAACAATCATTGTTCAAATATTTGGATCTTCTTTAAACAAATTAAATACTTCCAGTGGTATTATCAATACTAATACTAAAAATAGTAATATTAGCAATCCACCACATTTAATTAGTTATGAAAAAGAAAATTTTAATCTTTTTGTTTTAATTTTATCTATTATCTTTATTATCTCTATAATAAAGATAGCAATTATTATTGAATATCATTACCGCAAACACAGCATACATAATAAAATAAAGGCTAAGATAAATCTATAAATTGCAAATGATTTTAAAGTATATTTTTTAGCAAAATTTAAAAAGAATTTGATTGTTAAAATTCCAGAAATAAAAGAAAAAATAAAAGCTATAGTTAAAATCATTAATTCACTTTCTGCCATTTCAACTTTAAAAAATTCTGGCATTTCTTTCAAATTAGCTCCCAAGATTATGGGAATTGATAATAAAAACGAAAATTTTATTGCCACCTCCCTTTTTAATCCAATACCCAAACCAGCTAAAATTGTTGCACCAGAACGTGATGTTCCAGGAATTAAAGCCAATGCTTGAGCAAAGCCAATCAAAAGTACTTTTTTAACATTTAAAGATTCAATTTCTTTTGTTTTTTTAGCAATATTTTCAAATACAAAGAATAAGATACCGACAAATACTAACATAAATACCACGACAAATGGATTTCTTAAATACTTTTCAATATAATCACTCAGAAGTAAACCAAAAATCGCCGCCGGAATTGTACCTAAAATGATAAGCCAAGCTAATTTGCTATCTTGGTTTTTTTTACCAAACAAAGAAAAAATCCATGATTTCAAAAGCCTTATCACATCTTTTCTGAAAAAAATAATCACAGCCAATATCGTAGCAAAATGTAAAACTATATCAAAAGACAATTCACTTGAAATATCTAAATCAAAAAAATCATGTAACAAAACAAGATGACCAGAACTAGAAACTGGTAAGAATTCTGTTGCACCTTGGATAACACCAAATATTGCTGCTAAAACGTATTCCATGTTATAATGCTAATAATAATAAAATAAATAATTTAATATGCTTAAAATTTTAATAATTCCATTTATCGCAGGTTTAACTGCTCAAATTTTTAAATTTGCAATAAGATCGAACAAACTAAATGTAAGTTTAAAAAATTTAACAGCTTATTCAGGGATGCCTTCGGGGCATTCAGCAATAGTAATTTCTTTAACAACAATTGTTGGATTAGAACTTTCGTTTACAGACCCATTATTTGCAATTTGTATGATACTCGCTCTCTTAACTATACGTGACGCAATAGGCATTAGACAATATCTAGGACAACACGGAAAAATTTTAAATATTTTAATAAAGGATTTAGGTAATGACGAAGTTCTTGATCAAAAATATCCTCACTTACTTGAAAGAATCGGTCATACACCATTACAAGTTTTGGCTGGTTCTATAATTGGTCTAATTGTTGCCCTTACTGGTTTTTATATTTGCTAATTTATTTATTAAATTTAACAACTCTTCACTCTTTAAAATATAACAAACAATTAAATAAACAACAATCCCAACAATTCCAGCACTTAGTCCTTGAATAAATACTCCAAAAAACTTCTCCATATCAATGAATTGCCATACAAATGATTTGACTTCCTGAATTGCAAATAATAAACAAACTGATGCAATAATCATTTTAAAAATAGATTTAAAAATTTTGCTTTCATTTAAGTTTCCTAATTTATATCTGAGCATAATCCAAATTATAATAAAATTCATAATACTTAAAATTGAATAAGACAAAGCAAGACCTTTTACTCCAAGTTTTTCACACACTCCTTTATTACAAATTTCTACATTTGGTAAATATAAACTAAAACCTATACCAAATATTATAGAAACTAACGTTGCATAGAATGGAGTTTTTGTATCCTCTTTAACATAAAACATTCTAACAAGCAATGGTAAAGTTGCTTGAGCAAAAAAAGAAATTGCAAACAAGCCTAAACTGTCCATTGTTAAAATTGTATCTTCCCAATCAAATTTACCTTGCCCTAAAATAACTCTTACAATCTGTGCTCTGAGTGCTATCGTCAAAACAGTTATCGGAATAATAAAAAACATTATTTTTAAAAATACATTAGAAAATTTTTCAACTAATTTTTTATTATCCCATGCCAAACTAGAAAGTACAGGAAAAGCTGCAATCGCAAATGAAATTCCAAAAATACCAATCGGAAAAAATTGTAAATTATTTGCAAAATTAAATACTGTTAAAGAACCAGTTGGTAATGTTGTAGCAATAATAGTTATAACAACCAAATTTATTTGGGAAATTCCCAAACTCATCGTTCTTGGTATCATCATTATAGCAATCTTTCTCAAATATATATTTTTAAAATCAACTATTGCCTTGTATCTATATCCTAATTTAAAAACTATAGGAAACTGAATAATCATATGTAAAAAAGCTCCAAACACAACACCCCAAGCCAGTCCGTGAATTCCTAAAAACGGAACAAAAAAGATAATTCCAATTATTATTCCAATATTATAAAATATAGGCGCTAAACAATAAATCAAAAATCTTTTAAAGGACTGAAGAATTCCTCCGAAAATACTTGATAATCCAAATAAAATTGGAGACAAAAACATTATTCTGGTTAATTCTGCTGTTAAAACTTGTTTATCGTAACTAAACCCTGGTGAAATAATACTAGTCAATTCTTTAGAAAAAATCATTCCCAAAATTGAAACAAAAAATAATAATAAGATTAAAATGTTTATTAAATTGCTAACCAAATCCCAAGCATCACAATTTTTTTCATCATCTTTATTATTAATTAATTTTACAAAAATTGGTATAAAACCAGCTGATATCGCCCCGAGAACAAATAAATTAAAAATCAAATCTGGAATACGAAAAGAAGCATAATAAACATCCAAAATATCACCAGCTCCAAATGAATTAGCTAAAATAGCATCACGAACTACACCAAAAACACGACTTAATAACGAAAAAAAAGCCACTAAAAGTGCAGCCATTCCAATACTGTTTATTTTTTTTGATAATATTTTCATCATTTGACAATTTTCTGTTCTTTTGCTACACTGACACAATGCAAAATTTGCATTCATTTACTTAAATTTTTACCAAGGAGGTAAATAATGGATCTTTCAAAAGCAAAAATTGATTCTTTAACAATTAAGATTACTGTAGAAGTTGGCGGAGAAAAATTTGACGGAGAAATTGATCAAAATGAACTTTTCTGTGTTACTCTAATGAAAGGTATTCGCAACAACAAAAATCCAGTTGATGTCATTGCACTCCTTGCAAATAAAGGAGCTAATTACTTATCGGCAAATAATTTACTCTGACATCATTATACTTTTAGCACAACAACCTAAGCTCCTGAATATACACTTCAGGAGTTTTTAAATTTCAAAAAAACCTAATATAATTAATTAAATATTTAAATCTTTTCTTTTAAGTAAACCATTTTGTGCTCCTATGCAAGTTAAAACTGAAGCAACATTTTTAACTGCCATATCCATAGACTTTTGAATATCCCCCTTTGTTAATTCTAATCCAGCAACAAAAGTTGATCCAAAACAATCACCAACGCCAGTAGTATCAATAACTTTTTTAATTTTTTTAGGTTTTGCAAAATAATATTTTTTACCATCATAAGCTTTTACGCCATGTTTTCCGTCTGTTACAACAGCAATCCTGACACCCCAACTGTGTAAAATTTCAAGAAGATTATTTGATTTGTTTAAAAATTTTTCTGATTCATCTTGATATTTACTATGAGATCTTACAAACCTTTTTGCTTCTTCTTTATTTAAAAGTAAAACATTGGTAAATTTTAAATATTTCTTTAAAAAAGCTGGTTTTACTAATTGCTCATAACCAGGATTCCATGCAATTTTTACACCAACAATTGTAAAAATTTTTTCCAGTACGTTTTTCCATTCTCCCGTCAAAGAAGAAATAAAAATATTTTTAGATTTTTTCAAAATTTTCATATTATCAGACGAAATAGAAAGCTTATTATTTGCTGCCCTTGAAGCAAATAAAACATGTTCATTTTCTTGTCCAACAACTAAAAAAGAAAAGCCTGACTCACTAGATTTTATTCTCTTAACAAGATTAGTATAAACTTTTCTCTTTTTAAAATTTTGAATTATCGCATCTCCTCTTGCATCACTACCAATCGCTACTTTCACAGCCGTTTTAAAACCTAAATTTGCCAGATTAACAGCAGTATTCGCTGCCCCACCACCAAAAGTAGAATAGAACTTATCTATTTTTATTTTTGTTCCATACTTAAAAGCCAATAATTCTTCTGCCCCTTTTTTAGAAATAATCTTACCTTCATCTGTATAAAAAGTAACATCTTCGGTTGCACCACCGATAGTAATAAAATCAAATTTATCAAACTTTATTATTTCTGCAATATTAAGAATCATATTTTACTAAGAATATTATACTAATTTACCAATAAACTAGAAATATTTTATATAATTTCAATAGTATTATTTTAGCATATTAAGAATAAAAAAACAAAATAAAAAAAGCTCAATTCATATTTATGAACTAAGCAGTATTTCTTTCAAAAGAACATTAAAAAGATTTAATCTTTTATTCCATAATTATACTTTCAATAGTTGGAACCGGCAATTCATCTACTGGAATATCAATACTAACGCCATCATTTATAAGCGATGTTCTATTCCCTCTGACTGCTATAACTTTATAGACGTAAGATTCTCCAGGAACAATCCCATTGTCTATAGAATATAAATTATTAGTTGTTGATATCATATTTCCATTTCTATAAATACGATAACTTTCAGCTAAATCAACTGCATTCCAAGTCAAATTAACATTATTA
>JAGLJW010000043.1 GCA_023142215.1 Candidatus Parcubacteria bacterium | reverse complement strand
GGGGTTCGAATCCCTGTCTCCGAGCCACGAAAAATCGCTTCGCTCACTCGTGGCAAGCCGTGTAAAGATAGAATTATTGCGCAATTCTGCCAGGATAATAACGGTTTGTTGCGATTTTGATGTGTGTCACGTGGGGTACTTGCACCTTTTACGTGACCTGCTTCAAACTAGTACCCCCCCCCAAAAAAAAAGGTTTATTCTCATTAAAAGATATTGCAAAACAACAAGTGTGAAATACACATTGAACAGGTTGGTACTAATTTGTTAATTACTATTAAAGGAAAAATACCCAATAATTTGTTTATACACTGTAAATATGTTACAATATTATAAAATAACACAATGTATTAATAAGACTAATATCGATAAAAATATTTTAAAAGTAATTTCAATGTTCGTTGTATTGTTGACATATTATAATAAATAGTATTAAATAATATAATATTTATAAAAAATAATAAAATTATGTTTTCAGTGTATTATAAAAATAAACTAAAAAATATCTTTAATCTGATTATCAACACCGAACCCAATGAGGAGGTTTTGCTTTCAAATTTCCATAAACTACCAGAGGAAATTAAAGTTAGCTGGTTTAGAGATGGTAAATTTATAATTGGTGATATTCTGGCAGATGGTCATAAATATAAAACCCAGGCAAAATCAGCAAATGACTTTGTTGAAATGGTAAATGATACCATATATTCAGTTTATGAAGTTCCGAGTAACTGTATAAATACTCTTAGCAAGGTCAAAAGATTTAATCCCAAACCAGATGAATTTAAAAAATTGAACAATTATTCTATTGAAAAGTCCGATATGAGTTTAATTAAAAACAGAGAATTAAAATTAGTATAAAATGGGAGAATATGCGAATGTAAAAAGAAAAAATATTTCAAGGTTGTTAAAATGGTTAGTCAAAAAAAATAGCTCAATAGATGTTAGTGCTGGCGGAAAACACAATATACTAGTCAAATATAGTCTTTGGATAAGACCATTTCCAATTCCTTTTAAAAATTCACATGTAAATAAATTTATTGTAAAAGATTTAATGAAAAAATTTATTGAATCAAAAATATGCACGAAAGAGGAATTTGACGAGAAAATAAAATAACATAATGATAAAATAAGAATCCATGAATAGTGGGTTTTTATTTATTTTCTACCTAAATAAAATCTTCTTCATTTTTTCAATACCTTTTTCGTCATCTCTAATCCCCTCCTTGAGCATCTTGAGCAAAACTCCAACTTCTCTAATCTCACAAAAAAACATTTTTTGTACAAATTCTTTAATTAAAACTTTTAAAACTTCAATTTTTTCACCAACATCTAAATTTTGTTTAGCTATTTTTTCACAGCCTCGTCCAATATAGATATAAACTTTCCAATCAATTTTACTATGTGGCTGTTGTATTTCCCACAACTCTAATTCTTTAGCTTTATAACCAGTTTCTTCCAATAATTCTCGCGCTGCTCCGACTTTTGGATCTTCATTCCTTTCAAGCTGACCAGCTGGTAAACTGATAAATTTTCCTCTCTGCGGTTGTTCTTGATTCAAAATTAAAACTTCACCATTGTTTGTTATTGGAATAACAACAGCGGTATCAATTCTTTTTAATCTTTCAAAAGTAGCATACGATTCATCAAACATTTTTTGTTGCCATTGATACACGTCAAAAATTACACCATCAAAAACTTTTTTCGCCTCATCTGGAATTACCTTTTTTATTTTCATATTTTTTTAAATTCAATCTATATTCATAATTAAACATCTCTATTTAGACCAATCACAAACTATACCACCCAAACAATCTTCTGGATCTGGTGCATTTTTACAATGATTACAAATAAATTCATGACCCATTGCTTCCGCATCTTCTATTTCTTTTTCTAAATCCATATCGGCAAAATCCTCAAGCATTTCACTCATATCCTCAAATACAATACCTGTCGGAGCTTTAAATTTAGAGCTATCCTTTTTCCATGATTTACATGTAAAATCTATCTCATCTGTCATATCAGATATTGTTTCTTTATTCTCCTTGCTCATTTCTGATGCTTCTTTTGTCATTTTAAAACCTTTCGGCGAAGATTCCGTCCAGCTATAAACCCAATCCTGATCTGTAATTGCATACATTTTTCCAACACGATCAGTCCCTTCATTCATAGTAATTTCTGTCCGTGCATTTCCATCAGACATATAAATTATACCACTCGCTGTCGGTCCATCTTCAATTTCTTGCGTATAGGTACATTTCATGGTTTTACCACGTTTCATTAAATCCTCCATTGTCTCAAAATAATTTCCATCTTTACCATCGTTATCTTTGCTATCTTCATTGATACTTTTTTTGCTCTCTTTAGTCTTAGATTTTTCTGTTGTTTTCTTATTATCTATATTTTCTTTACCTTCCTTATCCCCTCCCAATAAACTACAACTACTTAAAGTTATCGTTATCATTACCAAACAAGCAATGGTTAAAAAATTTTTGTTCATAATTTTTTTATTTATTAATTAATCTATTTCTAATATTCAAATTTTGAAAATTTTTTAATTATTATTAACTTAAATTGCAAATTTATTATTATTTTCTCAATAATTCTAAATCATTTAATAAATCCTCCTTCTTTATCAATTTTTTTTATTTTACTTTCAATCTCATTTTTCAATTTATTATACTTATCCCAAGTCAACAACCAAATAAGGGCAATTGAATCAATGGCGTCAGCTAAAACATATATACTAATCTGATCAAGTTTTTCCTTATATTTTGGATCTTCCATAATCTTAATCTTTTTATATTCTTCCTTCTTAATGTTTTCTGGAATAAAATCAGTTGAAATTAAATAAGAAGCAAAACAAACAGCCTTAATATAATCATAAATTTTTTTATTCCCTTCTCCAATAATTTCTTTGCTAGCCAACTTTCCTTTTATTTTTTTTAAATCCCATTTTCTTTTGCTTAATTCTTCTATCGTTTTACAAAGAAAAGATTCTGAAAATTGTTTTATTTTATCTTCATTTTTAATTAATTCTGGTGCTCCATCAAGATCATAATTAAAAACCTTTCTTTTTTTATCAAATCCATAAAATTTTTTAATTTCTTTATCCCAATATTTTTCCATATCTGGATGAATAGTTGAGGGACCATAAAAATCTCTACTATCACAATGTGGTGGCACATGTGCATCTGCTATATAGTGACTAAGCATTAAAAAATAGAGAGTGATTTGATTGTCATTAAATATAATTTCAGATCCTTTTTGCTCTTTTTTATAAATTAAAACCATATCTCTAATAGAGTGCGATAATGCTTCACAACGATCAGGAAGAACATATTTTGATTTACGACAAACCTTTTCTTTAAGTCGTGATTTTTTAATATTTAGTTTTTCTAATGAAGAGAGATGTTTTGGTACTCTATTTTCAAATTGTTTTGCCTCTTCCCGCTCTTCTTTGTTTGAAGGTTTTTTTAATTTAAAAGTATGCCCACCAGTTAAATTATCAGAAATTACACTATCAGGAAACCAAGCACCTTTAAGAAAAGCATCTTTGCGTTTATCAAAAAATTTAACAAAACTCTCAGCTTGTTTTTGAAAATAATCATCAAAATTATCTCCTAAAAAATATTCTGGAAAATTTCCTCCCAGAAAACTACGCTGAAATGAATCAGATTTTTTTATTTTTTTTAATCTTTCTAAGGCCATTAACGCTACCCATGCATGGGCAATTGTTTTCATATATTTAAAATTAATTGTTAACTATATATATTAATAATAAAATTTTACCATAATTTTACTCTTTTTGTAAAATCTAAATTCCTAGTCACTTCTTATCTTAATTCCAATCTAATCTATTACTTAGTTTTTCTTCATAAAAAATTTCAAAGCCGGACAACAAATACTACCTTGCTTACAATGCAAGCAAACAATCTTTCCGTAAAGAATTGAGTTAACAACAAACCATGAAAGAAGAAGATAAACTATGGAAATTAAAATTAGCACATCAAAGCCTCTTGAAATAAGAAGAACTATTCCTATAACTAAAGGGATTAAAGCTACCAGAAGTTGCGGAATAAAATCTTTAAAATTAAATTCTCTTTCGCAAAACTTTTTAGAATTGCCTTTCTTGAAAAACTTTGCAACTATAATACCCTTGCCAAAAACACACAGCTTCCCATAATAACAACAATAAACACATGCTTCTTTCAAAAAAGAACGCTCAAGCAAAATAATATTTTTAAAAATATTATTTTTTTAATAACAACTTGTTTTTACATTATATTGTATTGACAATTATCAATACAATTATTGAGTTATTAAGTTGCTAATATAATTATAGTATTTATTTAAAATTTTAATTTTTTTATATTCTTCTTTTTTAACATCTTCTAGAATAAAATCATAGACATTTTTGGTCTTACAAATATACGGGACCAGCTAAAAATTTTTTAAGAAATGGTATTTCTGAGCAACTCATTCAAAACTAAAACCAATTATCAAATCAGCTAAGACGCTGAAACGTCATTTTAAAGAAATAATAGCCTATTTAAAACATCATATCACAAATGCAGTTTCAGAAGGAATAAATTCAAAGATACAATCAATTAAAGCTAATGCACGAGGATTTAGAAATTTTTAAAATTATAGAATTTCAATTTTATTCAACTGCAGTAAATTAGAACTTTATCCTTAAAATTAATTACCTACACAAAAAGATGAAGAACCATATTTTTGTTTAAAAAAAGTTTCAAAACAAATAACAAAATTCATGCTTTGTGTTTAGTTCCAATATTAAGAGGTATATTTGATTATTTAGAAAATATAGGAATAATAGTAATGCTTTCAATTTATCCAAAGTTTTTTTCAAACATTGCAAATATAACAAATATCTTTTCTATACTTAAAAGTATATTTACGACAATATTTTTCATTTTATTGCTTATTGGTATAGTTGCTTTTGTTGTGAAAAAAATAAAAAAAGTTCAAAAAAGTTCCCTTTGATTTTGACTGTAACTTTTGTATAATAAATTTGTATATGATATGATATAATAATGATATAAAATCAAAGTATAGTAAATGTATAATGCAATAATTACATATAACGTACAAATTTTTTGTATTAATCAACAATAGCTACACATAATAACGAGTTGTGTAGAATAATTTTACTGGTTTTAGTTTCAATATTTGTGTAATTGAAAAAAGTCAGTTTCAGTTTCGAGCTTAATCCAATAAATCCTGTTGCTACATCGCCTAATATTGAATACCAGGTTACGTGAAAAGAAATATAAGAAAATTATTTTTTACTTTTTTTTATGACTATTTTTAAAATTAATATAAATTCAAAAAAAACATTATTAAAAGCATTTGATGTTCTTCACGATGCTACATGTAATGAAGATGACATTAAATACGATCCAAAAAAAGAAACTCTTGATATTCTTTTTGAAAGGGAATTCCTTGAGGATTCTGCAAAGATAAACGTTTATCGCACAATGTTTATATTTCACAAAATTAAATTTCCCATTGTTAAAAGTCATTTCCACCTAGACGGTTTAAGTTTCTGTAAAATACACTCTAAGAATAAGAGTCTTACAACTCATATGTTTAATGAATGCCAAGCTAAGAAAAATAAATACTTTCTCTATTTTTGTGAGGTATTAGAAATAATAATAAGTTTTAAATCATCAACTACTGGATATTTAAAAGATATAGAATTTATTAAAGATAGGAAAGGAAGCTTTGTTCAGCTTGGAGGCAAATTTAATTTATCGACACCGGACAACAACATATCTACATCCACTAAATCCACGAACAAAAAGTAAAAAATAATTTTCTTATATTTCTCTTTACTCCACCCAAATCTTTTATCTTGTAATCAATAGTTAGTTCAGCTATGATAGTAAATAGTAATTTTAATATTATTGCATTTATTATAGCAAGACTTCTGATATTCTGATACATTGTACGAAATTTTTAAAAAAGAGATAATTAATTTTTTTAAAAACTACACACAGCGAATGAGTAGCATCTATATTTCACTTGAAATGTTTTTAATAACAATAATAGTGATTTTAATTATAGTTAGTATACTTTCTGCAATATATAATTTAACAAAAAAAACTGAAAGAAATTATTATTTATAGGTATTGTCTTATTTATATCAATAATAATACTTGTAATAGTAATGCTACTTGAACCTCCGCATTGCTTTATGTGACATAAATTTTAAATTACATTTGATAACATAGTATGTCTGGCTACACCTTACCTTTCGCAAAGGGTAGAATTCCACCTAAATTTCACCAGAACACCCTTAAAAATATAATCAAAGTTATTTTTTTCCATCTTTTTATTTTCTTATTTGATTTTTCTTCATAAAAAATTTCAAGGCTGGACAACAAATACTACCTTGTTTGCAATGCAAACAAACAATCTTTCCATAGAGAATTGGGTTAATAGCAAACCATGAGAGAAGAAGATAAACTATGGAAATTAAAATTAGCACATCAAAGCCTCTTGAAATAAGAAGAACTATTCCTATAACTAAAGGGATTAAAGCTACCAGAAGTTGCGGAATAAAATCTTTAAAGTTAAATTCTCTTTCGCAAAACTTTTCAGAATTGCCTTTCTTGAAAAACTTTGCAACTATAATACCCTTGCCAAAAGCACACAGCTTCCCATAATAACAACAATAAACACATGCTTCTTTCAAAAAAGAACGCTCAAGCAAAATAATATATAAAATATATAAAATTCCCATAATCAAACTTAATTTAAACATTACATACATACCAGCAATATAAAAAGCAAGCCATAAAACATTTGCGAGAATAATAATCTGCAATGGATAATTGTTATAAATTTTTGTGTTTTTAATTTTCATAATTTTATCTCTTTCCTGTATACTTTAATTCTATTTTTGCGACAAATAGCTCTCACACACAGAAACACTCATCGGATTATTTTTAAAAAATGATTTGCAACCTGTACTTATTGTTTGTCCGCTACTAAAATTTCCACACATTGCTATTTCTACTCCAACACCAATTGAACTTTTACTAAATGCTGTTTTACATTCTTCGCAACATCTTGCTTTAAACAAATCATCCAAAGCATCAATTATTATACACTCAGAATTTATGCATTTTATTTCATATTTATGAGAAGAAATAAGAGCATACGACATTGGCAATTTACAATCTGAATCAATAGAACATGATTTTCCAATTTCCGTATCATCTCCAAACATAGATTTAACTTTTTTAACACATTTAATGATATGTTTACAATCATTATCACAACCTTTCCAAACAGGCTCTTCATTTTCATCTTCGCATGTCATGCCTACATAAACACAAGTAAATAAACTTCCTAATTTTTTACAACAAGCTCCATTTTCTGCATGACATTCACCAAAATTATCTAATAAAAAATTAGGTAGAAAAAAAATAGTTGTTAATGAAATAACAACTAAAATTATAATGTATATTATTATATTTTTTTTCATTTTTTTTGAAAATAAGAATAGATTAAATAAAACTTCATGGTTATAAAAAGCCACGTTCTATATTACTTAACAAAAAATATAAACTTAATCTTCTTTTTTCTTCCACCGTTCAAGTTTTGCTGTTCCCGTAGTTAATAGCTTTGCTATAAACCCAGGCATTCCCATTTCTTTCATTTTTCCTTTCACTAATACTTCCATTTCTTCCAATGTTATGTTCGGCTGTAAAAATTCGCCATTTTCAAAACAATAACTACAATACATGTTATTTTTTGAACCGTCTAAATTTGTTCCTCCTCCTTTTGGATCTTTTTTAAAAGGCATCCCACAACTTTGACATCTTTTAAATTTTTTCATTTTAAATTTAAGTTTAATAATAATATATGGGCTAATTTACATCATAATCAAATATTAATTTTATTTTAATTAACTCTTTCCTTTTGAAACTTGCAAAATATGTTTACCAAATAACCAAAAATAAATTATATATAATATATTCAAAAATATGGCATCATACACAGTTGTGTTTTCAGGTATTTCTGAATATATTTCAAGTATAATAAAAAATATTATTGTTATGGGTAATATTAATAGCAATAATCTAATCATAAGGACCCAACTCAAGGAAATATATCTTTGTAGAAAATGTTTTCCAAATTTACCACCATTGCATCTATAAATATATATAGTTCCTATTACAACTATTAATCCAGAAATAATGGACGCATAGATATCCCAAATATTATTTTCGAAAAAAGGAGTTATTTCTAGGCTAAAAACAATAGTTGAAGCAATAAGATATTTAAACACCTCGCTCTCAGAAAGAGGTGCTTTAATTAAATCATTTTTTAGTTCATTTATTTTAAAAAAATACATAACGAACCTGATTGATAATTAAAAAATTAATTTACATTTCTTACAATATTTTCAACTGCTGCCCATTTGCTTTCTCCGTTCTTTGGAACTAAAATTACTATTTCATCTCCAGTTTGCCCTCTAAAATATGTTACACTTGCTGTAATAAGTTTCCATCTTTTTTCTTCAATATTTGCAACAAAACTGCCAGCGTCATCTTTTTCTAAAATCCCAATTAAACGAGATCGTTCAATTGGTCCAATTTGTTTATAAACGAAACTTCCGTTGTCTCTAATTGTTAATTTTAAAATGTCCCCTTCTACTAATTTTGATTTTGAAGCATAATTAGCTGGAATACTATATTGTTTTCCATCTGGTCCGATCATATTTTCTCCATCAAATATACCTTCAACAATTCTACCATCATCAACACTTACTGATTTGGCCGAATGAATCTCATTTGTGAAATTACTAACTTCTTCTGGTTTAATATCATAACTTCCACCAAGTAATTTAGTAATTTTTTCATGACTATCTTTAATGTTTTCAAGAAGCTTATTAATTAAAATTGCTTTTGACGCACTAATAGTAATCACACCTTCGTCTAAATCCTTAGATTGATGAGGAATATTTTCATCTCTTAAATTATCCGATAAATCAACTTTATCAAATAAAACATCTCCTTCGTCATTTGAGTCTTCACTCAAAAATAAATCTGTTTTTGTCATATATTTATTTTTATTATTATTTTATTCTGAAATTTTATATTATTTTTTTTATTTTGTAAATGGGGTTATTGTCAAATATTTTTTAAGTAAAAATTTTAACTTTACCACCATTTTAATTGGTATTTGACAACAATCCATAATTAAGCCCCGATTTTTGTTCTTTGCATTATTTCTGCTTCAATTAATTTCCTGTCTTTTCCATATTTTAATCTACTTAATGATCTAATTTTTTGACCAACTGTTTTTCGCTCAGTTCCAGGCAATGGCCATGTAGTCCCCATTGAAAAAGGTTTTGAAGCTGTATTCTCAATTAACAATTTCATATAAACAGTAAATTTTTCAATATTCAATAAATCATGTTGATTAAAAACTGGACTAAATTCTTTTTCTAAAAATTCAGCATCATCAGAACCAATTCTGAACATAGCCATAGTGCCAACATTGCCAAAAACAGCATCTTTTATTGTTGTGTCTCCCTTATTTGAAAGTTGTCCTAAATATTGATGAGCCATAATTAAATTAAGACCATACTTTCTAGCTTCTGATAAAATTGAACAAATTGAATCAGTTGTAAAATTTTGAAATTCATCAATATAT
>JAGLJW010000042.1 GCA_023142215.1 Candidatus Parcubacteria bacterium | reverse complement strand
TAAAAAAGAACCATTATCTTTTTTTGCTGTTAAATTACTTTTAATAATTTTAATCTTCACAACATTAGTGGCGATTATTATTAGCAATGTGTATATTGTTCAAATACAATATAAAAATGTGGCAAATAATAAAATCACCAAAGCAATTAATCAAAAAACAGAAAATTATTATGATGCTTTGGAAAAGAAATGTGCTGGTGAAAGCTGCTGTTTATCATCTTTTCAATATATGAAAGAGAATAATTATAAAGAGGTGGATAAAAATGGAAAGTGTTCAGATGGTCTTAGTAGAAATACAAAATATTGTGCTACTTCTTTTAACGAAAAATGTCCAGATGGGTTTAATGAAAATATGAATAGGTGTATAATTCTTTTAAGCTGGTGTGAACCGATTAAAAAACTTAATTTAATAGGAAATTACATTAATGGGATTATGTCAATGTGTGCTCAAAATTGTAATAGATATTATATTGGATCTTATGAAATAGTAAATGAATTACAAAATATTGACGGAAATAATAAAAAAGAAATAATTTTAGCAAAAGGTGATATGATTAAAATTATGGAGTTACCAACTATTGCAGGACCAGGTTCTCGAGAACAAAGCTATCCAGAGAAAGTTGAGTCAGTAAAATTTAAAATAAGTAATTATGAAAAAATAGATTTTACAAAAATTTCAGTTTCTGAAAAAGAATTATCAAATTATTTAGAAAATAAAGATGCTGAATTTAATTTAAAGTTTGAAAATCCATTAGATGAAGAATTAAAATTTAAATTTAGAATAGATGATTTT
The DNA here is from genome assembly GCA_023142215.1 of Candidatus Parcubacteria bacterium. Taxonomy (GTDB): domain Bacteria; phylum Patescibacteriota; class Patescibacteriia; order Patescibacteriales; family UBA12075; genus JAGLJW01. The sequence continues at coordinate 12,814 of JAGLJW010000042.1, read as the reverse complement.
GAAATACATAATAATTTTCAAGATGTTGTCTTAAAGCCAAATGAAATTAAAAATGTTAAATATATTTATAAAAAGGATAATAATCTAAAAAACAACAGAAAAGAAGATGACACTTTAGACTTGGTAATAATTAATGATTTTGCCGATGAAGAGAATTATAGAAAATATTATTGGGATGAGGCAAATAATATAAGTAGCGATGGAACAATGATTTGTATAGACAAATTTATAGAGTTAGAAAATTGTAAGAAAAATGATACTTTAGACTGGCAGACTTATCGGAATAAGGAGTTTGAGTTTGAATATCCCAGTGAAAAGTTAAAAATCAATAACCAAGACAGCTCTAAAGATTTATGGAGTTTATTATTTCTTCCAGTTGATGAAAATGAATCGTTTGAGCATTCGTTAAATCTAGGTAGTTTAATTTATTGCAATAACAATACGTCTAAACATTTACACCTTACACAACATAAAAACTTTCAAGAATATAAAGAATCTATTATTAGTACAGGCAATTTGAAAGATTATAATTTATTTGAAAGTAATAACTTAGAATGGTTTTGTTATATTCCATTAGCGACAAAAAACATAGAATATGATACAAAAACATGTATTACCGAAAAATCTAAAAATCTTTTTTATCAAATTTCTTTTTCATTTAAAAGAACAGGCGACAAATATTTTAATACAGACGAGTTTGATAAATTGATTAGAAGCTTTAAGTCCATATTATGTGAAAAAATAATGTATAAAGATTCAAAAGACAGATGTTATTATGATTATGCAATGTCTAGGAATAATAAAAATTTATGTGAAAAAATTACAGATAATGTATTAAAAAATGAATGCTATGATAATTTGAAGAAAAAAGATGAAAAAGATATTCCAGTTCTTTGGGCATTGGGTTCCGAACCTGATGCAATATCTATTGCAAAAACGGCTGATGTTTTTTTTACAACTATGCAAACAGGTTTAGAAAATAAAGCGGATAAAATTGTTATTGAAGAACTTAATAAATTAGGGGAAGTAATTAAAATAATCGGTAATTTAAATGATAATGGAGTTAATGGAGATTTATCTGCCAATGATTATATTTATAGCGGAACTTTTAAAATTAGTTCATCAAAAGAAGGAAATTTATTTTTTAGAGCAAAAGCAAATTTTTTAAATATTTCAGAATCAATATATACTGATAAATATAAACTTGGTATAACACGATTTCCAATTGGATCATACTCATCAGATATGTCTAAAATTATAACTGATCCCAAAACAGGCGAAAAAATGATATCTAATGAAATTATAGTTGGTTTTATTAATGACGTAAGTCCTAGTTCAATTGAAAATATAGTTAAATCTATAAATGGTGAAATTGTTGGAACAATTTTTGGTCTTGGTGTATATCAAGTTAAAATTTCTGATACAGATAATATAGTTGATATTAATAAAGTTATTGATAAATTATTAAGCTGTTCTAAGGTTGAATATGCAGAACCAAATTATATAACAGACATTGATTAATTTTTTAAAATTACATATATGCAAAATAAAATTCAAGATACAAATCAAAATTTAAATTCAGAACAAAAGCCAAAGAATTTTTGGCAGAAATTAAAAGTGTGGCAAAAAGCGGGAATTATCTTTTTTGCTTTTTTATTAATCTATGTTGTAATAATTCCTTTGTTATTTTGCGGAAGCGTAAATTTTAGCTTTACTCAAGACCCAGAATATATTTTTTGTTCAAGAGATTCAGATTGTAAAATAACAAATTGTGGTTGTTTAAATAAAAAGACTGTATTAAAATGTGGTGCTTTAGTGGTTTTTAGTAATTTGTTTTCTTTATGCGAGCCTCCTTCTTCATGCTCTTGTCAGAATGGACTATGTGTTAGTGAATGGGACTATGGAAATGATATTAAGAAAAGTAATATTGAAAAAGAAATTAGTTTAACAACAGACAAAACAGAATGTCAAACAGGCGAGGAAGTGAAATTGACAATTAAGAATAATTTGGATAAGGAAATAGAATTTTATAATATCGCAGTTGAAAAATTTAATAATGATGAATGGCAACAAATTAGATTTGACATAGAATGTCTTGGTTTGTGCGAAAAAACACAAACGGTAATAAATTCTCAAAATGATAAAACTTTTTTATGGGATCAAAAAGATAGCATAGGATTACAAATAGAAGCAGGTAAATTTAGATTTAGAATTGGAGTGTGGGATAATACTTTTATTGGTAATGGGTTACCACCTATATTTAATTATTATTCTAATGAATTTACAATAAAAGATAATTTTACTGAAAATAAAGGATTGGATTATTGCCAAGAAGATTCTAATTGTGAAGCTCGCTTTTCTCACTGTAATTGTAAATATAATTGCGTAAATAAAAATACAGAGATAGACGATTGTGCGGTTGTTTGCAATGAAAGTGGACCAATACTTCCTAAATGCATTTGTGAGAATAATAAATGTACGGATAAAAAATCTTTAAGTTTTGAAAATTTATCTGCAGAAGATAGGATTCAAGATTTAATCCAACAAATGGGCAACGACAATATTTCTCAGGAAATTAAAAACGCAATTCCCGAAAAACTTTATGATTATGGCAAAGAAGCAATTTCTTATTTGATTGAAGCACTGGATGATGAAAGGGTTTTTAATCCTCGTTGTATTAGTTTATCGGCAGATTCATCAGCAGATTATTTTGAAAAACTTATCAAAGAGGAGTGTGAAGAAATAATAAGAATAATAGTAACTCCAAGCCCATATCCAAAAACCGCTCCAATTGATAAAGGTTATCGTTTTTCTTTCAGAATTGATAATTGGCAACAATGGTGGGAAGAAAATCAAAATAAATCTTTAAACGAAATCAGAAAAATGGTTCGGGATTGGTATAGAGCCGAAGAAGAAAAAAACAATTATTCGGCAACAGGTTATTGCGGGGAAGAATATGATTATTTGGATTTTGTGGGAGAATTATTTCACGATGATTGGGATTGGGACAGCGGGCAGAATTGTCATGGATTAAATGAAGTAAAACAATGTACTTATCTTGATTGGCCAATTAGTTATGGTTGTAGAGTTGCTGATATAAATAATTGTTATGAATGCTTTAGCGAAAAAAATAAGGATGCAACAATTTGCGAAAGTATAAAATCAGAATATCCAGCAAGAAAAGATAATTGTTATTGGCGTTTAGTAGTTGTTCTGAATAAAGCAGGGATGAATGATAAGATTGATTTTTGTGATAAGTTTATTGGAAAATACAAAGATGCATATAAGGAAGAGTGTTTGAAATTAGTCAAATAGATATTAATATAATTTTTTATTTTTAGTTAAAAATTTATGCCAAATACAATACAAAATTTAGAATCAACACAAAATCAAAACGAAAATCAATCACCTGAAAAAGAACCTTTTTCTTTTATGATTGTTAAAATGATTTTGGTTATCTTGATAATTCTTGCACCAATAATAATTATTGTTTATGTGGTATATTTAATAAATATACCAAAAGCAAATAATTCAATAATACCTTTAGTAAATAAAGTTCAATGTGAAATTGATCTTGATTGTGCCCTTGCTTTTATAGGTGAGTGCAGTCCTTGTAGTACTTCGGACGAAGAATTTCAATGTCAATATTTTTCCCAAGAAGAAACAATGGGAGTAAAAGAAAGACATCAAAGAAATCTTATATGTCCTTTGTGTGTACCACAGTTAGAGAAAACTCAATATACTTGCAAATGTAAAGATGGGAAATGCGAGAAAGTTAAAAAAGAATTAGCTGAAGGGGTGGTTATTATGATAAATAAAGTGGAATATGAAAAAGGCGAAGAAGTGAAATTGACGATTAAAAATAACTTGGATTGGGGAATTTGGGTTCATAACACAATGGTAGAAGAATTTAATAATGGAGAATGGGAAGAAATTAGAAATGCTGTAGGTTGTCCATGTTTGACGGATTGTAGCAGGGTATTTATGACATTATTGTCAAACAATAGCGAAGAAATTATTTGGGATCAAAAAGAAAACGATTGTCAAATAATTACAAAAGGCAGATATAGATTCAAGGTATTCTATATGTTAGCGGATATTGTAGGACCTTTAAGTCAAATTTTATATTCCAATGAATTCACGATCAAAGAAAAATCAGCGATTGACGCAAGGTGTGGGGAGAAAGTAAAAGGAATCGGTCCGTGTAAAATGTTAGGTATAGGATATGAATTTGACTTAGATACTAAAAAATGTATTGAAAAAAAAGTCGGGGGCTGTTCTTTTGAAATACCTTTTAAAACCTCAGAAGAATGTCAGGAGATTTGTGAGAAAAAAATTGACACTTCCGACTGGCGAACTTATCAAAATGAGGAGTTTGGGTTTGAGATGAAGTATCCAGAGGATTGGGAATATACTTTTAAGGATATAAATTCTCATTTTCAAGGAAGCGTGTTAATGGAAAATTCCGTATCATTTAGACCGAAAAACGATCATCCTAATGCTAATTTTGAAGTTGCTTTTAATAATTCTCCTATAAAAAATAATGATTATTGTCTTAATAATAAAGAAGAAACTATATACATTAATAATATAAAAGCTGTAAAATGCAAATTAAGTTTAAACCCAGATGGTTATAAGGATGTGTCTGTATTTGGTTATGAAGGCGATTTGGGTACTAAAATATTTTTTTCAAAAAATTCCAATTATAACTATGTTATTTATTTTAAAGACGAAACAATAGCAGATTATAAAATTGTTTTGAACCAAATTCTTTCCACTTTCAAATTCATAAATCAGCAAGAAACTCTTTGCACTGATGAGTCTGTTGGGGCAGGTATCGGAAGTGATGTTTATCCGATAGATTCAAAATATAAAAATATTCATTTTTTAGGACAATTATTTACAGCTGCTAATTGTGGGCAAGAAAGATTAAACCAGATTTGGGGTGTTAGTGGTGAAAATTATATTTTAGGTTCTGCAATTTGGCTTATAGATAATCCCAGTTCATCTCTTATTGACACTTTAAAGTCTATTGGATATCAATGCGTTGATAAAAGTTCTAATCATAGTAGCTGTAAAATGTGGGAGCTTGAAGAAATTGTTAAAGTTAATGATTTACTTAAACTTGAACCGTATTATGAAAATTTTCGACAAGATGATTGTAGGAGAAATTGCGGTTAAATTTTAAACTTTTAATTAATTTACTAATAAAACTTTATGCATAATCAAACACAAAATCCAAACCAAAATTTAAATTCAGAACAAAACGAAAATCAATCATCCAAAAAAGAACCTTTTTCTTTTGTGATTGTTAAAATGATTTTAGTTATTTTAATGATTCTTGCACCAATAATAATTATTGTTTATGTAGTATATTTAATAAATATACCAAAAACAAATAATTTAGTAATACCTTTAGTAAATGAAGTTCAATGCGAAATTGATTCTGATTGTGAATTGGTTTATGTTGGTCCAAATGCATGGCCATTGTGCGATACTTCTATAGACGACTATAAATGTTTCAATCAAGATGAAGCTAAAAATATAAAAGAGAATAGAATAAAAGCTATATATAAAAGAGAACCTTGTCTTGTTGAATTTGATAAATATGTTTGCAAATGTAAAGATGGGAAATGTGAGAAAGTTAAAGAAGAATTGATTGAAGAAGTGGCTATTACAACAAATAAAATGAAATATGAACAGAGAGAAATTGTAAAAATAACAATTGAGAATAATTCAGACAGAGAGCAGAAAATGGATTATCCTGCTTATATTATTGAAAGATTTGAAAATAATAATTGGATAGAAGTGAAAAAAGTTCGATGTCCGTGTGATGCAGATTGTAATATAGAGGGACCGTTTTCAATAAAATCAAGAAATAAATTGAAGTTTGAATGGGATCAACAAGAATCTTGGTGTGATGATTCAGTAAGCATGATTTATTCTAAAAAAATTTCAAAACAAGTTTCAGCGGGAATATATAGAGTTAAAAGCATAAAAAGAGATATAGATGGTACTAATGATGATCAGTTAATTTATTCTAATAAATTCACAATCAAAGGAAAATCGGATAAAGAAGTGGTTATTAGGACAGATAAGGAGGAATACAAGGCAGGAGAAATAGTAAAAGTAACGATTTCTAATACTGCTAATCCGATTTATACTCCATTCCTTACTGGCGCAAACAGAACAACAACACATTTCTATCAATTAAAGGAAAATACTTGGAAAATATTAACTCAATATTGTGAAACTGATTGTATATCCACTTGCGAGAATGACGTATTAAATTTTACACCTTGTGTATTGTATTCGCGTCCTGAATATGCTTATTATAAATATAATGGTCCATGGGAATTTCAATGGAATCAAAAAGAATGTATTTATAAGGATAGCTTGTGTGGTGAAGAAAGTTACAAAGAAGGCTTATTGAAACAAGTGTTAGATGGGGAGTTTAAAGTGGAATTTTGTTATTTTGATGAGGAAGATGTTAATTTAACTAGTATGCCAGGATATGCAGCACTAGATAAAAGGAAATGTGTTGAAAGCAAATTTACAATCAAAGAAAAATCAGCACTTAATGCAAGGTGTAGTGAAAAAGTAGTATTTGATTCTCCTTGTCATATGTCAAAAATTATTAAAGGATATGAATTTAATGAAGCCTTAAATAAATGTAAAGAAATAATTGTTTATGGTGGCTGTTCTTTTGAAACACCCTTTGAAACTTTAGAAGAATGTCAGGAGGTTTGTGAGAAGACAAATTGTGCCAAAGCAGGCGAATTTGCAAATCCTGATAATTTAAAAGGAAAAACCAATTATCCTGATAATTGCTGTTTTGGATTAAAAGGATTGGGAGCTTATGGAATAAATAATAATGGAGAATGCGAACCGTTAATAGGAACTCCTTTTTTTACTTGTATGCCTTGCGGAAATGGGGTTTGCGAGGAGATAAATAATTTTAAGGAAAATAGATGTAATTGTCCAGAGGATTGCAATTAAGTAAATTGTAATTAATGATATAATATTATATAATACATTATGTAAACTAAATAATTTTATTTTTATATATTATGCGGATAAACAAACAATTTAAACAGCTTTTATTTTTCATTGCCTTATTTTTATTATTTTATTCTCCTGTAAAAGCTTCAACATTAAATTTGGAATCAACAAAAACTGAATATTTTAAAAATGATACATTTATTGTTGAAATTAAAATTGATGATGTTTCTAATTGTGTTAATGCAATTGAGGCTCGTATAAAATTTAATCAAGATGATATTCAAGTTGTGGATTTTTTAATTGGTGCTTCAATTTTAAATTTTTGGATAACTCAACCAGACAAAGAAACAATGGCTATTGCTAATCAAGTTGGAGAATTAGCTTTTGCTGGAGGTACACCTGGTGGTTATTGTGGTAAAATTCCTGGAGATCCTGGACGAAGCAATATTATTGGAAAAATTGTTTTTAAAATCAATGAGTTGGATAATGATAAAAAAACAGAAATTAATTTTGGTAAATCAATTGCATTATTGAATGATGGCAGAGGTAGTGTTGATGAATTAAAATTAAACGGAATAGAATTAAGTTTAATTAGTGAAGAAAATGATGCCTACAATGATTATGAAAATGAATTAACACTTGATAAAATTAAACCAGAACCGTTTGTTGTAGAATTACGTCAAAATAAAAATTTATTTAATAATCAATATCATATAATTTTTTCAACAGTTGATAAACAAACAGGAATTGACAGGTATGAAGTATTGGAAATTAGATCAGACGAACAAGTTGGTGAAGATGGAAAACTTAGTTTACTTGATAGATTAATTGGTCAAAAACGTGACAAGGTTGTTTGGCGAATAGCAAGCATGCCATATTTACTTAATGATCAAACTTTAGAAAGTACTGTGAAAGTTAAAGCGATTGATAAATCAGGCAATGAAAGACAAGTTTCTTTTATTCCGCCAGAAGGAGAGCGAGAAAAAATTAGAAATGCTTCCTATAAGAACGTTTTTGTGTTATTATCAATAACAGGAATAATATTAATTCTTATCATAATTTTAATATTTTTAATACGTAAAAAATCTCATGTTGAAAAAAATAAAGAAGATTAGTTTTTTAAAAATTAGTTTATTAATTATTCTTATTGCTTCTTTTTCTTTAATTGTAAACCAACCAAATGCTCATGCAGCTGGGGCTTCGTTTTTTTTAAGTCCAGGTGCTAAAACAGTTCCAATTGGAGGTAAATTTTCAGTTGGCGTAAAATTAAATACAGGTGGTCAAATTATCAATACAGTTGATGGTACTATTAATTTTGATAAAAATCTTTTAGAAGTTTTAAGTGTTTCAACAGGTGGTTCACTGGTTAATTTGTGGATTACACAACCTTCTTTTTCAAATAGTGCTGGAACGGTAAGTTTTAGTGGTGGTGTTACACCACCAGGTTATAATGGAACAGCTGGTCACATATGCACTATTAGTTTTAAAGCCAAAAAGGCTGGAGGTGCATCTGTTCGTTTTTCTTCTGGTGCTATACTTGCCAATGATGGCAAAGGTACTAATATTTTAGCTAGTATGGGATCTGCTAGCTATAAGATTTCACCAAAAGTAGATGCTCCAAAATCTAATGACACTCCAAGTAAAAAAACCGAACCAAAAGAAATTGAAGTTGATTATAATAAGCCAGTTGTAAAAAGTGAAACTCATCCTGATTCTAATGTTTGGTATAAAGAAAAAGAAGTAAAATTCACATGGGAATTGCCAGAAAGTATAATTGGTGTAAGTGTTGATTTTAATCAATTGCCAATATCTGATCCTGGACCAAAAGCCGATGGACTTTTCAATGAAAAAGAATACGAAGCAGAAAAAGGCGGACTTTGGTATTTGCATATTAAATTTAAAGATAATAAAAAATGGGGAACAATCAGTCATTACAAAATTATGATTGATGATATTGCTCCTTCACTTTCTGAAGTGAAAATAAATGACGAAGAAGCAGGTGAATGGCCAGAGTTAAGTTTCAAGGTGAAAGATTCAGATTCTGGTATTGATGGTGTTGAGGTTGTAATTAATTCTACAGAAGAAGTTAAATATAAGCTTGAAGCTGATGTCTCTAAATTAAAATTGGAAAATTTAGAAGTTGGTAAATATACAGCTGTTGTTATTGTTTCTGACAAAGCAGGGAATAAAACAATAGAAACAATAGAATTTGAAATTAGAGCAATTGTTGCTCCAAAAATAATTAAATATTCAGGAAATATTAAGCCATCAGATGACTTTTTTGTAAGCGGTACTACGGAAGAAGATTATTTAGTAGAAGTGTATATTGCCGATAGTGGTAATAATGAAATTGTTAAAGAAGTAGTGCAACCCGATATTGCTGGGAATTGGTTTTATATTTATGACGGTGATTTAGAAAAAGGAAGATATACAGTTTGGGTTAGAGCACAAAATAAAAATGAATTGAATAGTGTTCCAAGTGAGAGGGTAAGCTTCATTGTTTCTCCGCCAATATTTATTGAAATAGGAACATTTATTATTGATTATTTTACGGTCTTAGTGAGTTTATTATTCATGATTATTTTAGTAATAGCTTCTGTGATGTATATTATTTTCTTTTTAAGAAGGAAATTGAAAAAAGAAACAATTGAAATAGAGGATGCATTAAAAAATAATTTGGAAAAATATCAAAAGATTATAGATCAAGAATTTGCTAAATTAGCAAAATTTGAAGGAACACCTGAATATAAAAAGAAAAAGCAAATGATGAAAGCAGGGCTTAAGAAAAAAATTGCTAGTATAGAACAACAGATCTTAAAAGAAGTTTTAGATGTTGAAAAGATTTTAAAATAAATTTTATGTCATATAACGAAAAGGCGATTGTATTACACCAAAAAAATAAAGGAAAAATAGAAATAAAATCAAAAGTTCCTTTAAAAACTATCGGTGATTTATCAACTGCTTACACGCCTGGAGTTGGTGCAGTTTCAATGGAAATTGCTAAGAATAAAAATAAATCTTGGGAATTAACGAATCGTGCTAATCAAGTAGCAATTGTAAGTGACGGAACAGCTGTTTTGGGTCTGGGTGATATTGGTCCTGAAGCGGGAATGCCGGTAATGGAAGGTAAGTCAGCTATTTTTAAAGAATTTGCAAATATTGATGCTATTCCGCTTTGTATTGATACTAAAGATACAAAAGAAATTATTCAATTTTGCAAACAGATTGCCCCAAGTTTTGGAGGAATAAATTTAGAAGATATTTCAGCTCCGAGATGTTTTGATATTTTACAAACACTAGAACGTGAATTGGATATTCCTGTTTTTCATGATGATCAGGATGGTACTGCTATTGTAGTTTTGGCTGCATTGATAAATGCTTGTCGGGTAACAGGAAAAGTTTTAAAAGAATTGAAAATTGTAATTAATGGTAGCGGAGCGGCTGGCTTTGCAATTGCCAAACTTTTATTAGTTCAAGGAGTAGGCGATATTGTCATGCTTGATTCAAAGGGGATTATTTATCATGGTCGTAAGGAAATGAATAGTTTTAAATGTGAATTTTCTAAAGAAATAAATAAAAAGAAAATAAAAGGAAATTTAACTGATGCTATAAATGGCACGGATGTATTTATTGGTGTATCAAAAGGAAATTTAGTAACGACAAAAATGATAAAATTAATGAATCCTGAATCAATTGTTTTTGCTATGGCAAATCCTATTCCTGAAATTATGCCAGATAAAGCATTGGCAGGTGGAGCTGTTGTTGTTGGAACAGGTAGATCAGATTTTCCAAATCAAATAAATAATGCACTCGTATTTCCAGGAATTTTTAGAGGTTTACTTGATGGTAAAATTAAAAAAGTGACTCAAAAGATGAAGATTTCAGCTTCAATCGCTTTAGCTTATAGTGTTAATAAGCCAAATAAAGATAAAATTTTACCAAAAGTTACTAGCAAAGAAGCTGTGCAAGCTATTGCGAATGCTATAAACAAATAATATTAATATATTTTTCTTTAATATTAGTTAAAATGTTATAACTATTGACATTTTTTTAATATAGGCTATACTTTACTAGTAACTATTAAAAATTGCCATATGGCAATATTTTTGTATTTAAATAAATTATATAATTTGTAAATTAAAAGTTAAAAATATGGATAAAATTGCAGTTGTTAAAACTGGTGGAAAACAGTATAAGGTTAAACAAGGCGATACTATAAAGATTGAAAAATTAGACCTTGAAATTGAAAAAAAAATTAAGTTTGATACTTTAATGGTGTCAGGAGAAGATGGAAAAAATCTTGATCTTGGAAAACCATCACTAGGTGAAAAAGTTGAAGGTAAAGTTGTAGAACAAGGTAAAAACAAAAAAATTTCCGTTGTAAAATATAAAAATAAAACTAGATATACAAGAACTAAAGGGCATAGACAAGCTTTTACGAAAGTATTAATTGAAAAAATTGCCTAGTTTTTTGTTTACAAGAATATATAGATTGAAATAATACAAATTGATATAACTAAAGACAGAAAAACTATCAGTGATGAATCAAAAGATTTTAATTCTATATTTTTATTTCTTTCCAGAGTTTGAATCATAAAGAATTTTTCTAGTACTACCATCATAATTAACCTCCTTATAATTTATTTCTATATTTTAAAGCATTAGACAAAGTTATTTCGTCTGCATATTCTAAATCTGCACCCATCGGCAAGCCTTTTGCTAATCTTGTAATTAATACTTTTTCAAAGAACTCTTTAATTAATTTTGTAATATACATAGAAGTTGTTTCTCCTTCAAGGGTTGGTGAAAGTGCTAAAACAACTTCTTTGATATCTTGTTTTTTTATTTTATTAACTAATTGTTTAATTGTCAATTGTTCCGGTCCAATTCCTTCAATGGTGTTAATTGTTCCACCTAAAATATGATAAAGTCCGTTGAATTCTTTTGTGGATTCAATAGAATGCATATCTTGCGGTCTTGAAACAATACATAATATATCAGAATTCCTAGATTTATCTGAGCATATTTTGCAAGGTGATTCTTCGGAAATTGTAAAACAATTTTTACAAACAGAAAGATTATTCTTTAAAGTGCTAATAGAATTTCCTAAATAAGCAAGTTCTTCAGGTTTTTTCGTTAATAAATAAAAAACATAACGTTCTGCTGTTTTAGGACCAACAGTAGGAAGTTGTGAAAATTGAGATATTAAACTTTCAATTGCATGTGGATATTTCATAGACGGATATACTAATTATCCCATTCCTGGAAATCCTCCCATTTCTTGCATTTTCTTAGCCATTAACTTTTGAGTTTTTTTAATAGTATCATTAGCGGCAATTTTGATAGCAGTTTCCATACTTTCTTTTGCTAAATCAGGGTTAATAACAACAGATGTTATTGACATATTTCCATCCATGGTAATGCTTACACCGTTTTTTTCGGAAGTTATTGTTTCTCCAGAAAGAGCACTTTGCATTTTTTTAGCTTGACTTCTTAAATCTTTTAATTGTTTTAATTTGTTAAACATTTTGTTCTATTTATAAGTTATCAACTATTAAACAATAAAAGTTGATAACTTTATTAATTTGTAATTATTTATCTTCTATGTAGGGTTTAGTAATATTTTTAAAACTAACTGATTCTTCATCAAAAAATAAATCTATTTGACCAGTTGGACCGTTTCTATGTTTTGCAACATGAATTTCACCTTTGTATCGTTCTTCTGGTGGAAGTTCATTTCTGTTATAATTCCTATCAGATGCTTTGCGGTAAATAAACATAACAATATCAGCGTCTTGCTCAATGGTTCCAG
>JAGLJW010000041.1 GCA_023142215.1 Candidatus Parcubacteria bacterium | reverse complement strand
GATAAAGCAATAACAGGAATATTTAACTCACGTGCAATACCTTTTAAGCCACGAGAAATTTCTGCAATTTCTTGTACACGATTATCGTTTTTATTTCCACGTCCTTCCATAAGTTGAAGGTAGTCAATAATAATCATATCAAGACCTTTCTCAACTTGTAAACGTCTAGCTTTTGAACGTACATCCATAATTGAACAACCAGGGGAGTCATCAATAAAAATTGGAGCTTCAGATAATTTTCCCATACCAAGTCCAATTTTTTCAAAATCATTATCATTTTCTTTGTCAGATAATTTTCCAGATCGCATTTTCCATAAACTAACATTTGATTCGGCGCAAAGCAGTCTATCTACAAGTTGTTCTTTGCTCATTTCAAGAGAAAATAATGCTATTGATGACTTATTGGTGATGGCAACTTTACGTGCAATATCAAGTGCGAAAGTTGTTTTACCAACTGAAGGACGAGCTGCAATTATAATTAAATCTGATTTTTGGAAACCTGTTAGCAATCTATCCAAATCTGGATACCCAGAAGTTAGACCACTCTTTTTACTTCCGTTTTTATGAAGATCATCAATTCTCTCAAAAGCATCACTAAGTAAATTATCAATACTAATAAATTGTGTTTTAGAATATGCTTGTGAAACTTTAAATAAATTTTGTTCAGCTTCATCAAGCAATTTATCAACTTCTTCATTTTCATCGTATCCAAGTTCGGTAATTCTTTTCGCAGCTTTAATTAAACGTCTTAAAGTAGCTTTCTTCTGAATTATCTCAGCGTAATTTTCAGCATGAGCTGATGTTGCTGAAACATTTGAAAGATGGGCTAAATAAGTTCTTCCTCCGATTTTCTCTAATTGCTCTCTTTCTTTTAATTTATTCGTTAATGTTAAAATATCAATTGGTTCATTTTTGGCATAAAGATCTTTCATTGCTTCAAAAATGTACCTGTGTGAATTTTTATAAAAATCATGTTCATTAACAATGTCAACAACTTTCAAAATAACGTCTTTATCAATCAATAAAGAGCAGAGCAATGTTTGTTCGGCATCAACATTCTGCGGAGGCATTTTTTCAATGCCAAATTTTTTTGTATTATCATTATTATTCATAATGTTATAATACTTAAAAAAAATATTTTCTGCAAGTTTATAAAGATGTGAATAAGTCTGTGAATTTGTTTAATTTTAGTTAAAAAGTATGGTTTTATTTATAGATTTAAAAGTACTTGCCAAAAGATAATAAACTTGCTATAGTACTAATACAAAACGAGATTCTGCAGTTTGAGCAGTTTTTTATTTTGTTAAAAAATAATCAATATTAGCCTTATAATATACTTGGTTTAAATGCGCCTATAGCTCAGTTGGTAGAGCAGCTGCCTTTTAAGCAGAAGGTCACAGGTTCAAATCCTGTTGGGCGCACATAATAAAAAACAGTCACAATGTGGCTGTTTTTGTTTGTTAACATAATATGTTATAATATGTTTATGGAGTGGAAAGAAAAAAATAATACAATTGATCAATTCTCTAATAATTCTAATAATGTCCCTTTTTATAAAAGAGGTACTTTTTATATTGTTTTGAGTTTTATTTTACTTGGAATTTCTGTTTTGGGTCCAATTATTTATACAAAAATTTTTAATTTTGATACTAAAATATCTGTTACCGGGAAAAATGGTGATCTTTCGTCTTCTTCACCTTCGGGTGAACTTCAGTTACCTAAAAATAAACCAGACGATCCTTATGGAGTAGATGGCTTATTAATAAATCTTTCAGCAGAAAAATTACAATTCGGTCATTTTTATAAGAAAGAGAATGTTGATTTTGAACCAAATTTTTATGATTATGAACTTCCTGTTAATATAAAGACTGATGTAAAAAATTATCATGAAATTTCTAGAAAAATAAATTTAGATAAATATCTTGATAGTCTAAATAATTATGGTTTTGCTGTAATAGAAAATGAATTTGACACCGATGGTATTGATTTTTATTCTGCTTATACCAAATTAAATAATAATAAATTGCCAATGGTTATCACGAATGATCTTCTTGCTTATTATTATCACAATATAACCAAAAAAACATTTAGAGATATTGAAGAAGGAGTGTTCTATGACAGTATTTGGAAACTCAATAAAGATCTTTATTACCAGGCTTTAGAACGATACAGGAATAGATTGAGAGTTTCTAAAGATGAAAATGATCCTGTTCTGGAAGCCGAAAGAATGGAGGTTTCATTTTTCGCAATTGCTTTAAAGCTGTTACAGCCAGAAGAAAATCAAATTAACACAAAAGCTAGCTTAGATGACGATAAAAAATTTAGCAAAACAGAAGCAGCAAAATATTCTTTTTCTTTAGAAATTTCACTCAAGGAGGGAGATAGTTTAGATAGAGAAATTTCTTTAATAAAAAATAGCGAAAACATAAAGAGATTAGAAAAATCTCCAGTTCTGCTTTATTATCGTGATTATTCATCTTTTGTTGTTCCTGAAGAATATACTTATAATGCAAAGTTGAATAATTTTTATCTAACTGTAAGGTGGTTAAATTCTGTTTTTCCGTTATATCATCTTAGTGAAAATTGTGAAGATTGTTTATTGGATGAATTTGATTGGAGAATAAATATGGCTGCTGCTGCTTTGATTGCGAAAGATTTTGAAAAAAATCAAGATGCTAAAAATGAGTGGGCAAAAATTTATAAATTTATTTCATTTTTTCGTGGTTTACGTAGAGATCTTACTTATTTACATTATCATGATATTTTTAAAAAGAATTTTGGAGAAGAATATAATATTGAAGAAATTTTTTCAATTGAAAATAAGAATTATATTAACAATCTAGGTGTCATTAGAGGTGAGCTTTCAAATATCGGTTTTTTAAATTTAGAAGGTGGGATTAAAAGAAATACAGAAATGAAACCAGATGTTGGTATGAGGGTTCTGCAAGAATATTATTGGCCAAATGACTACATTTTTAATATTTTAACGGGATATAATTTAGTATCAAATGATAGTAATTTGTTATTAAATGACATAGACAGTAAAATATTACCTACCCTTTGTTTAGTCAAACATTATGGCTCTTATAGATGCAAAGGATTTGGTTTGGATATTATTAGTTTATTATATGACGATGAAATAAATTATGATTATTATAAATTAAATACAAACTATAACCAATATTCAGATAAAATAAATGCTTTGAAAGAGCAATTAGATAGTTATGATGTTTTTGCTTGGAATAATAACATTTATTGGGTAAATATGGATATATCTAAATCCTACCTTGCTTATGATTCAAATAAAAAACCAAACTTTAGCAAAACGGATCAATGGCTCAAAGAAAGAGATTTTAATATTATTCTTGGTTCGTGGGTAAATTTGCATTTGCCAGAAGTTGATATAATGGGAAGACAAGACAAATTTAGTGATTCTGGTTTTGGTGCTTCTGAGGGTTGTAAATATACTACCATTGATATAAATATTGATTTTGTGGAAGAGTTAATTGCGAAAAATAAAATGTTAATTTTATCAATGGAAGGTTTTGGTATTGTAAATGAAACAAGCTTAGCACAATTAACAAATTTAAATACCGATCTTGTAAGAATGAGGGATATAGCCATTAACGAAAGAGCAAAGAATAGTCTTGAGGAAGGTGATTGTGGATTTTTGGAAGCTTTAACGAAAAGAAGTATAAAGAAAAGAAGTAATAGTAGTGGTATAAATATAAATAAAAACTCAAAAATTGTTAGTCAGTCTTTAAATGGTATTAAGTTAATGTTATTAGTTCATAAAAATTTGGATGATAGAAAGATTATATCTATTGGTCCAATTTTTAATTATCAAGAAAATATAATAACAAGAAAATGGTAAATTCAAGTAATTCAAGTTTTTTATATAGTATTAAAATTGTTGGCGAGCTTTTTGGTGATTTTTTGTATTTTCCACTTTGGTGGTATTCACGTGGCTTTGTAAATCATGTGAAAACTTGTATAAATTTTTTAAATAATAGAAACAGAAGTTTGTCATACTTTGTTTGGATTAAAAATATTTTTACGCCAATGTATGGGCAGACTGATTTTTGGGGTCGTATAATTAGTTTTTTTGTTAGAATAATAGTTGTTTTTTTTGAGAGTATACTTATGTTTTTTTGGTTACTTGTAATTTTATTTATAATTTTACTTTGGTTAGTTGCTCCAATTTATGTAATTTATCAAATTATTTTTCAATTAAATATTATTAATTAATATAATTAATATTGTGTCTAATAAAGATTTAAAAAATAAAACAATAATATGTTCAGTTTGTTCTGGTAGTGGCTTGAATAAAAGAGGATTTGCTTGTAAAAATTGTCTAGGTTTAGGAGTTTGCATAACAAAATATAATCGTTTTTTTTCTTGGAATTTAAAATTGAGCAAATCAATAATTGAATTAAATCATGTCAGAATAAAAATATATCAAATTACAAAATTTCTTTCATATATAATTGGATGTTGTGGATTTATATTTTTGGCTTTGTGGTTATTTCAAAATTATAGCACTAATATCTTAATTGAAGATTTTTATTTTTGGAATGAACGAGAGTCTTTTTTGTTAATATTTTGGTTGAGTATAATAATTGATATGTTTTTAATTTATCAAATAAGCAGAGAAAACAAACAAAAACGTAAAATTAATTTCATAAATTACAAGGAAAAATTTAGCAATATCATGAGTCCAAATAACTGGGGTGAATTAAAAAAATTTAACTGTAATTTTAAAATTGATGTTGTTTCTGGTTTTGAAAAAAAAACCTTTAAGGCCGTAGAAGAGGCATATATGTTGGCTTATAAACTTGGTAATAACAAAGTTGAGCCTTTACATTTATTTTTTGTTTGTTTGCAGGAAAAAGAAGTTGCGGCAATATTTTCTAGACTTAACGTAAATGCTCATTCTTTAATATCAATGATCAAAAAACAATTGACTAAACTTGGTCAGGGTAATGATAAATTAATTTTGTCTAATGAAATAAAAGAGACTTTAATTAGTTCTTATATTGAAGCTTTTGATATGGGACAACGGCAAGTAACTATTAAAAATTTATTAACATCCTCGGTTCAAAATAGTAAAGTTTTAAATGAAATTATATACGATCTTGATGTGACTGTTGATAAAATTTTTAATGTAGTTTCATGGTTTGTTGCTAACGAAGAAACGATTAAAAAATATAAAGAATATAGGAACATAGCTCGTTTTAAACCTAGTTCAAACATGGACAGAGCTTACACTTCTGTCGCTACAAAAGTTTTGAAAAATTTTGCTTATGATTTAACTTTAGCAGCTAGAAGTGGAAAATTAGAATTTTGTATTAACAGAGAAGAAGAGATAACATCAATATTTCAATCAATTGAAAGTGGATACGGTGGCATTATATTGGTCGGACAACCTGGGGCTGGAAAAAAATCTATTATTCATGGCATAGCTCAGTTAATGGTGAAGGAAGATGCGCCAAGTGTATTGCAAGATAAACGATTAATGGAAGTTGATTTAGCGAGATTAATTGGTGGAACCACACCAGAGCAAGCTGAGACAAGAATGTTAGAAATTATTCATGAAGTAGCAAGAGCCGGAAATATAATATTATATTTTAAAGGAATTGATAAGATTGTCGGAATTACTAGTGGTGCAGAAGGTAGTTTAGATTTAGCAAGTATACTTGCGAGTGCTATTGAAAAAAAATCAATATATTGTTTTGCTTCAGTTTCTACAAAAAGTTATCTAGATTACATTGAAGAATCTTCTCTTGGTTTAGTGATGCAAAAAATTAATGTTAGAGAGCCTGAAGGTAATCAATTAATACAGATAATTGAAAGTAAGGTTAGTTATTTTGAGGCTAAATACAAGGTTTATTTTTCTTATAGTTCATTAGAGCAGTGCATTAAATTTTCTAAAAAATATATTTATGACAAGTTTTTTCCTAAAAAAGCAATTGATATTTTAGAAATGGTTGCCGTAAAAACTTCAAAGACAAAAGGAGAACAATCTTTGGTTACGAAAAAAGATATTGCTTCTGTTATAAGTAATATAACAGGAATTCCCTTAACTCAAGTTACCGATAGTGAAAGTCAAAATTTACTTAATTTAGAAAAGAAAATTCACAATAGAATGATAGGACAAGAAGAGGCTGTAAAAATGATTTCTGCGAGTCTTCGTCGTGCTAGAACTCAACTTAGAGAAGGTAATAGGCCAATTGCAAATTTTTTATTTTTAGGTCCAACAGGTGTAGGTAAAACGGAATTAGCAAGAACAGTTTCAGAGGTGTATTTTGGTAAAGAGGATTATATGATTCGTATTGATATGAGTGAATATCAACATCCTGATAGTGTTAAAAAGATGATTGGCGATGTACATGGCACAAGAGGTTATCTTACTGAAAAAGTTAAAAAATCACCTTTTTCTTTGATTCTTTTGGACGAAATTGAAAAAGCCCATCCTGATATATTAAATTTATTTTTACAAGTTATGGATGATGGTCGTTTAACTGATGGTGGTGGAAGAACTATAGACTTTTCAAGTAGTATTATTGTTGCTACTTCTAATGCGGGTGCCATTTACATTCAAGAAGAAGTAAAAAAGAATACTTCAATTGAACAAATTAAAGATGGACTAATTAATGAACATTTAAATAAAGTAATGAGACCAGAATTTATTAATCGTTTTGACGGGGTAATAGTATTTAAGCCTCTTACTATTTCTAATGTTATAGAAATTGCTAGATTAATGCTTGGTAAACTTGAAAAATTACTTGATTTGAAAGGCATTAAAATGAAAATTAGCGAAGAAGGTTTGAAAAAAATAGCGCAAGAAGGTTTTGATCCAAAATTTGGTGCAAGACCATTGAGACGGGCGATTCAAGATTTAATTGAAAATAAAATTGCAAATAAAATTTTAATTGGAGAATTAAATAGAAGAGATACGATTAGTATAGATGATAAAATGGAAATTCAAATAGAAAAAGGAAAAGAATTATGAATATGAATGAATTAAATATTACATTAATATTGATTTTTTCAGGAAGTTTTTTGTTTTCTGTTATGTTTGGTTTTTTAAGTTTATATTTATCACGAAAATTTAATATTCTTGATTGCCCAAAAGATGATAGAAGATTGCATAAAAAACCAACACCATTGCTTGGAGGTCTTGGTATTTTTTTATCATTTTTTTTAATGTTGTTTTTAATTTCTGATAAATTAGTTATTGGAAATTTAGAATATTCTCATTGGCTTTTATTTTTTTTAGGGGCTACGCTTTTATTAATTGGCGGTGTGTTGGATGATAAATATAATTTAAAACCAATTTTTCAAATCATTTGGCCGATTTTAGCTGTCTTATTGGTTATTTTGGGTGGTATTAATATTGAAAAAATAACTAATCCATTTGGAGGTTATTTAATATTAACACCAATTATTTCAAGTATAATAATTTTTTTATGGATTCTTGGTATGACATATACAACAAAATTGCTTGATGGCGTTGATGGATTGGTGAGTGGCGTAGTCTTAATTGGTGCCTGTATAATTTTTTTGTTCACTGTAACAGAAAAATATTATCAACCCGACATTGCTTATGTTTCTTTAGTTTTAGTTGGAGTTTGTGCTGGATTCTTGGTTTTGAATTGGCACCCAGCTAAAATTTTTTTAGGTGAAAGTGGTTCATTATTACTGGGATATATATTAGGTGTTTTGGCTATAATTTCAGGTGGAAAAATAGCAATTGCTCTTCTGGTAATGGCTTTACCACTAATGGATGTGGTTTGGACGATTATCAGAAGAATTAGATTGGGAAAAAA
>JAGLJW010000040.1 GCA_023142215.1 Candidatus Parcubacteria bacterium | reverse complement strand
TATATTTATAAATTACTTATTATTAATTATTATAAAAGGACTGTTGCTGAACATTATTGCGAGTAATAGTCTCATAAAATTATGGATGTTCAAGATTTATTAAAAAATGCTATGCAGATGACTGATTACGAATTTGAAAAAAAGCTAAATAAGTTAGTTCGTGATAATTATAAATATCGTAATTTGGATTCAAAAAATCGGGAATTGGTAATGGATTTATTCAAAAAATATAAGAAAAATTTTAGAAGAGGAATTGGGATGTCTTATACTCAAGAAATGAACGAATACAATAAGCTTAAGCGTGACAGAACAAAGCTTGGTATTACCTTAGAAGATGTTAAAGATATTCGTGAAATTTTAGATGGATTTAGGAAATAGATTTTATGAAAAAAGAAAGTCGTAATATTTATGATGTAGTAGTAATTGGTGGTGGTCCAACTGGCATGATGGCAGCTGGACGAGCAGGTGAGCTTGGAGCTCGTGTTCTTTTGCTTGAAAAAAATGGAAACTTAGGACGAAAACTTTTGATTTGTGGTAAAGGACGTTGTAATATTACTAATTACACAACAGATGTTCACGAGATGGTGGTTAATTATGGTAAAAATGGAAAATTTTTATTTTCAAGTTTGCACAAATTTGGTGTAATAGAAATTATAGATTTTTTTGAGAGTAGAGGTGTTAAAATAAAAATAGAACGAGGAAATAGAGTTTTTCCTCTTAGTGATTTATCTAGCGATATACTTGACGTGATGCTTGATTATTTAAAGCAATCAAAAGTTAAAATTAGAACTGGAATTGAAGTAAAAAGAATAATTAAAAAAGGAAATTTAATTGAAAAAATTATTTTAGATAATGGAGAAGAAGTTATGTCTAAAAATTTTGTAATTACAACTGGTGGTAAATCATATCCAGCAACTGGATCAACTGGTATAGGATATGGATGGCTTAAAATGTTAGGACACAAAATAAAAACACCAAAACCAGCCCTTACTCCAATGATTGTGAAAGAGGATTTTATCAAAAACCTTGAAGGTTTGAGTTTAAAAAATGTTGAAGTTTCTATTTTTAAAAATGATAAAAAAATTGAATCGCAATTTGGCGAAGCTTTATTTACAGGTAATGGACTCAGTGGGCCGGTGATAATTGACATGAGTAAAAAAGTTGGTGAATTAACTCCTGGTGATATTAAGATAAAAATAGATTTTAAACCTGCACTTGATTTTAAAAAATTAGACTTACGAATTCTAAATGATTTTAAAGAAATGAATAATAAATTATTTAAAAATAGTTTAGACAAATTACTTCCACAAAAATTAATTCCAATTATTATCAAATTATCTGGAATAGATTCTGAGAAAAAAGTTAATTTAGTAACACATCAAGAAAGAAAAAAACTTATTCATTTATTAAAAGAATTCACTTTAAGCTTCAAAAGTTTAGTTGGTTTTAATAAAGCAATTATTACTACGGGAGGGGTGGATTTAAGTGAAGTAGATCCAAAAACTTGCCAGTCAAAAATAATTGATAATCTGTATTTAGCTGGTGAGATTTTAGATATTGATGGACCAACTGGAGGATATAATTTACAAATTTGTTGGAGTACTGGATTTGCAGTCGGTAATAGTATTTATTAAATAGATTGATAATTATATATTAAAGTATGTTATGTGATTAACGAAAATAATAATATTAACTATTCTTTCGTTGCAGAACTCGCATTCGCTCAAACAAGCTTCACTTCAACAATAGCTAATATTATTATTTTCTTTATTAGTGAGGATAAGATTACATAAATTGTTCTTGTGATTAATTTATGAAACAAAAAATATTTAGATTGTTATATATTTTATTAATAATAATTTATATAATATCTTTTTTCAAAATAAGAGAACTTCCATTTCAAAATGAAATTGTTGATGATTTGATGTGGGAACCGATTCAGACGGAAACTGATCGGGAAGATTTTAGTTTTGTTTATCGTGATGTTGATTATCATGTAAAAACACAAGCCGATTATGAACTTTGGGGTTTAGTGGTAAGTATAAATAATATCGGTGCTTGGTATAATTATTATCATGATGAAAATTCAGTAAATCTGAAAGATGTTTGTGTAATTTGGGGTGATAATTTAAGTAGCAATGCTTATAGAAATGTTAAATATAAAAGTGGAGAATGGACATGTTATTGGAATTGGTATGGAAATATTGGAGGAAAATTTTATGGAAATAAGTTATCAAATAATCATTTGCTTTCAGACAGTAAGGAGATGAGAGATATAATTAAAAAAGTTCGGATTGGTGATCAGGTTAAAATGAAAGGAGCATTGGTTGATTATTCTGAAAAAGGAACATCTTATTATCGCAGAACTAGTTTATCGCGTGATGATACAAATAAATCTTCACGAAGCGGTGGGGCTTGTGAAGTATTTTTTGTTGACGATATTGAAATATTAAAAAAGGGAATGCCGTATTGGTATATGGCAAAAGATTGGAGCAAGAGAGCATTTATATTTTTAATTATTCTACAAATTCTAATGTTTTTTGTAAAAAACAAAAAAGCTTTGTTTAAATCATAGTAGTTTTTTTTGTTTATGATTTAATGGTATATTTTTATTCATTATTATTCTTTAAAAAATCAGTTTTTTATGTTAAGATTAAAATATAATTTATTGTTATTTATTTAAAAATTTTATGTATAAAAAATTTTATTTAATTGCTCTTATTTTTATTATAAGTATTAGTTTATCAGGATGTCATATTTTTATTTTAAATAAAGAAGTAACAACACCCTTTTTTGAAAAAAAACCTGAAAAAGTTATTGATTTAATGCTGGGGAAAATGCAAAATATAAAAACAGTAAAATATAAATCAGACATTACTATTAAAACACATATTAATATGTCAGGAATGAAAAAAAATCTTTTGTCATTTTTAGGTAATAGTTTAAATCCACGAGTTTTAGGAGAGACTGCTTCTGTTTTTGATGATGATACTCCAATTGAATTTGAAGAAGATATATTATTTAAATCTCCGCCAACAATGGGGGTTGGTAATAATATGAATATGCTCACGATGCCAATGTTTAGTCCTGGACCAATGGATATAGAGTATGGTATTTCTTTTTCTGGATATGCTGATCAATCTGATGAAATCAATCCTAAAGGTGAAACAAATTTTAGTCTTAATTTTGATTTTGGTGGAATGGAGATAAAAATGGATGGTGAAGTAAAAGTTGTTGATCAAAAAATATATTTTAAAACTGGACAACTTCCATTTCCGTTTGCTTCAATGTTTGGACAATTTTCTGATCAATGGTATGAATTGGATATTGAGAAAATGCAAGAGCTTCAAAAAGAAGAGATGAAAAAATCTGGAATAGAAGTTGATTTAGACGATTTTGATTTTACTAAAAATAAGGATAAATTTGAAGAATTAGAGAAAAAGATTAATAAATTAATTAAAGATTATAAACTTATTAATTTTGACAAAAGATTAAGAGATGAAGAAATTGATAATAACAAATGTTATTATTATCAAGTTAGTTTGAATAAAAATAATTTAAATAAATTAATAGAAGAAATTGTTAAGATTTTAAAAAAAGAATTTATAAATGTTGAAGATATTAAACACAAAGAACGCATAATGTTTGACAAAATTTTTGATAATCCTGAATTTAATTCTTTCTTACAAAAATTGTCAAATATAATAAAAAAAGCTAAGGGAGAAATTTGGATAGATAAAAAGGACTTTTATTTACGTAAAGCAACTTTTGATTTTATGGCTGATTTTTCAGATTTGGAATCTAATAAAGAAAAGGTAGAAACAGATGCATTTAGTATTAATGTTTCTGGAAATTTACAATATTCAGATTTTAACAAGCCAATTAAAATAGAAGTGCCGAAGAACACAAAAAATTTGATAGATGAAATAGAAAAAATGATGCCAGCATCACCAACAACAACAACAAATCTTCCAATAGATGATAGTTTTTTTGATTTTGATAATGATGGTTTAACAGACGGAGAGGAAAATATTTATGGAACAGATGCATCTAATCCAGATACAGATGGTGATGGATATCTAGACGGAGACGAAATAAAAAAAGGGTATAATCCAAATGGGGAAGGTAAGTTAGATATAACTAAATATAATATTACAAGGCCACTTTTCAACATTAAAGTTGATGATGATTTTTTAGCTGGCTTAAGTCCGTCAGAAGTTTTTATGGAATGCTATGAAGCTATACAAAGTTTAGATGTTAATAAGTCTTATGCTTGTGCTACTGAGAAAGATGTAAGAATGATTGAAGAATTTGGTGGTATAGAAATGTTTAAACAGATGTTACCAATAGGTAAAATGTCGCAACCTATTAATGCCAAAGTTGTTTCAGAAAAGTTGCAAGGAAATATAATAACATTGACTATTCAAGGTAAAGATAGAAATACTGGAAAAAATGTACAAGGAACAGCGAAATTAGTTAAAGAAAGAGGGGCTTGGAGAGTTGGGGTAGAAGAATATAACAGCGAATATTAACTGTAAAGTTTTTTAATTTGTATAATTGAAAAAAAATTAAAATGTTGTAAAATATAAATATGAAATTTAATTTGTTTAAAATTAGTAAATCTGATAAAGATAGTTTTTGTAAGGAAATTATTGAATCTAGTACGCCTGATTTAGATTTTTATTTTTTGGTTATTTTATCAACTTTAATTGTCGCTCTTGGTTTAGTAGCTAACAATTTAATTTTAGTTATAGGCGGAATGCTCGTAGCTCCTTTATTATCTCCAATTCTTGCATTAGCGCTAGGTGTTGTAATCATAAATATTAAAGTAATAATGAGATCTATCAAGATTTTATTAATGGCAATTTTGACTTCATCTGTTATTTCGTATTTGGTAGGAATTTTTATTGAGTTCGATATTAATCATATAGACTTGATTAGTGTCATGGTTCCATCATATTATACTTTTATTGTTGCGGTAACAGCTGGATTTGCAGCCAGTTTTGCATGGGCGAGACCAGATTCTGCTAATGCAATTTCAGGAATTGCAATATCTGTTACTTTAGTTCCTCCAATTACGGCTCTTGGTTTAGCTTTAGCTAGCAGTGATATGGCAATTTTCAATAACGCAATTTTAGTTTTACTGTTAAATGTTTTTGGTATAGTTCTTGCTAGTACAATAATTTTTTTATTAATGGGTTTTTATAAATCCAAGAAAAAAATATTAGCCGAGGTAAAACAAGAGGAAAAAGTAAATAATAGTGGTGAAGGAATAATTGAAAAAATTATTAATAAATAAATTTATGAAAATAATATTTGCAACACAGAATATCGGTAAACTTCAAGAGATGCACCAACTTCTTGATGGTTTTAATGTTGCTAGTGCAGCTGAAGCTGGAGTGACAGAAGATGTTATTGAAGATGCTGATACTTTTGAAGGTAACGCTTTAAAAAAAGCAAGATTTGTATGCGTGAAAACTAAAATGATTTCTTTTGCTGATGATTCAGGACTTTGTATTGAGGTTTTAAATGGTAATCCTGGAGTTTTTTCTGCTCGTTGGGCAGGAGAAGGAGCAGACGATGAAACAATTTTGAAACATACTTTAGAAAAAATGAAAAACATACCAAAAAATGAGCGAGGAGCTTGGTTTGAAACGGTAATAGTGATTGTATTTCCAGATGGTCAAGAAAAAGTTTTCAAAGAAACAATTCATGGTAGTATTACAAAAGAGTTACGGGGAAAACATTTACCAAAACTTCCTTATGATTCAATTTTTATTCCTAATGGGTATAAAAAAACTTTTGCTGAAATGAGTGAGAAGGAAAGAAATAATTTAAGTCAGAGAGGAAAAGTCTTTAGACTTTTAAGAGAATATTTAATTAATAAAAAAATATGTCAGTAAGTATAAACAAAGATTTATGTATTGGTTGCGGAGTATGTGTATCAATTTCTCCAAAAGGATTCAAAATGGGAGATTCAGGAAAAGCTGAAGTTTTATTACAAGATAATTCTTCTGCAAGCAATGCAGCAACAAGTTGTCCCGTTCAAGCTATTACGGTTAATTAATAGTGTGGGAAAAGAGTAAAAGCAGTATTATTAATTTAGTACTGTTTTTTATTATTAATGGATTATTGCTGAATATTGCAACAGCTGAAATTTTAATTTTAATAGTATTTAATAACAGTGTTTTTAATAGAATTATTTAATTACTGTAAAATTTTAATATTAGTTAAAAAAATTTGGAGATTATTGAAAAATATTGTATAATAAATAAAAAGAGAAATAAATAAATTATAAAAAATAAATTATTATTAATTATATTTTTTGTTATTTATTAGTTTTATAGAATGAAAATAAAATCTATAAAAAATTTTAAAAAGCTTAAAGGCAAAAAAATCTTAGTTCGTGTTGATTTCAATGTTCCAATTAGAAATGGAAAAGTTAAAGATGAATATAAGATTGTTAGACATCTACCGACGATTAGATTTTTGCAAAGACACAATTGTAAAATTATTTTAATGTCTCATTTAGGTCGTCCTATTTCTGGTGTACGAGATGATAATTTATCTTTATTGCCTGTTATAAAAAGACTTGGTGAAATACTTGATAAAGATATAAAATTAATAATTGGTTTTGATGAATTTAAAGATGGAAGTGAGATTGGTAGAATGGAAGATGGTGATATTGTGATGTTTGAAAATCTTCGTTTCAATGAAGGAGAGAAAGAAAATAGCTCAATTTTTGCTAAAAAATTGACTAAATTTGCTGATATTTATGTAAATGATGCTTTTGCTGTTTCACATCGTGCGCATGCTTCAGTGGCTGTTATTAAAAATTATTTGCCATCATATGCCGGTTTATTGCTTGAAAAAGAAATTAAAAATTTAGCAAAAGTTTTGAAGCCAAAAAACCCTCTAGTTGTTATAATTGGTGGAGTTAAACTTAAAACAAAATTAGCATTAATAGAAAATTTTAGTAAAAAAGCTGATAAAATGTTAATTGGTGGGGCAATGGCTAATAATTTTTTTGTAGCACATGGATTGGAAGTCGGAAAGTCTTTAACAACAAAAGAAGGAATTGAAATTGTGAAAAGATTAAAAATTAAGAATGTTATTATTCCTATTGATGTAGTTGTTAGTACGCACAGAGATGGAGGTAATATTGTTGTAAAAAGTATTAATAAAGTAAAAAAGAATGATTATATTTTTGATATAGGACCAGAAACTATAAAACTTTATTCAAATTTTATTAGAAAAGCAAATACATTAGTTTGGAATGGGCCTATGGGAAAATTTGAGTTAAAGAGTTTTAGAGCTGGTACGATGTCTATAGCTCAACTTTTAGCAACTCGTTCTGGGGGACGGGCTTTTGGTGTCGTGGGTGGAGGGGAGACAGTTGAATCATTAAAAATGTCAAAAATGATAGATTATGTTGATTGGGTTTCAACTGGTGGAGGAGCCATGCTGAGTTATCTAGGAGGAGAAAAAATGCCAGGATTAAAAGGAATCGTAAGATAATAAAATTTAGAGATATTATAATAATATAAATTATTTATGAAAATTAAAAATATTCATGCTAGAGAAATTTTAGATTCTCGTGGTAATCCAACAGTGGAAACAAAAATTGAATTAACAAATGGCATCGTAGCAAAAGCGAGTGTGCCAAGTGGAGCTTCAACTGGAATTCATGAAGCTTGTGAACTTAGAGATGATGATAAAAGTAGATATAATGGGCAAGGTGTTTTGAAAGCAGTTAAAAATGTTAATGACAAAATATTTCCAAAATTGAAAGGTGTGAGTATCATCAACCAAGAGTTAATTGATGATAAGATGATTAAATTAGACGGAACTGAGAATAAGAAAAAACTTGGTGCAAATGCAATTTTATCAGTTTCTTTAGCATCAGCCAGGGCTGGATCAATTGCAAAGAAACAAGAACTTTATGAATATATTTCTGAAATTTTTGAATTTCAACCAACTGGTGGACAAAAAAATTATAAATTACCAACACCTTCTTTCAATATTTTTAACGGAGGGAAACATGCTGATACAAATTTAGATTTTCAGGAATTCATGATTTTACCAATTAGACAAAAGAAATTTAAGGAAAAAGTAAGAATGGGTTCGGAAATATTTCATGAGCTCGGTCATGTATTGAAAGAAGCTGGACTTGATACTGATGTTGGAAACGAAGGAGGTTATGCACCAAATATTAAATCTACAATTCAAGCTATAGAATTTATTTTAGCAGCAATTATTCGTGCTGGGTATAAGCCAGGAGAAGATATTGGACTTGGAACAGATGTTGGTTCTAGCGAATTTTATAATCCAAAAACGAAAGATTATATTTTTCAACTTGATAATGCCCATTTTACAAAAGATAATTTGATTGGACTTTATAATGAATGGTTTAGAAGGTATCCAATTGTTTCAATTGAAGATGGTCTTGAGCAGGATGATTGGGTGGGATGGCGTGAAATGACTAAAGAGCTTGGGAAAGATATGTTAATCATTGGTGATGATTTGTTTGTGACAAACATTAAACGTTTAAGAAAAGGGCTTAAAGAGCGAGCTGCTAATTCTATTTTAATTAAAGTGAATCAGGTTGGATCTCTTACGGAAACAATTGATTGTATTAAACTTGCTCAAAAGCATAATTATAAATTAATGGTATCGCATCGCTCTGGTGAAACATGCGATGATTTTATTGCTGATTTAGCTGTAGCAATAGGGGCAGAATATATTAAATCAGGATCATTATCACGAAGTGAGCGATTAGCAAAATATAATCGGTTGATGGAAATTGAAGATATGATTTTAAGTTAATTTAAATATTAAAACATTAAAACATTTAAGTTACTTAGTATTGAGAAAATTAAGTAATTTTAACAAAAGTTTGTCATGAAAAATTTTAAAAAAACATTATTTTTAACACTTGGATTAATATCCATTGTATTAATAAGTGTTATAGTTTTTAACACAAAAAATCAAATTCAAGCATCAATTGATTGTTGTTATCATGAATGTCGTTTGGCTGATGTCGATCAGTGTGATGGAAATACTGTTCAAAAATGTGGAGAATGTGATAGTGATGCTTATAATGATTGGTGTGACTCTACAACTTGTTCAGGTGGGGATATTTGTCAAGATGGCATTTGTCAAATACCAGCATCAGCTTGTTCTATAAATTGTATTACCGGTCCAGGTTGTAGAAGTTTACTATTAAATGCGACAATAGATTCTACTAAGGAATGTTGTGGTGTTGGTAAATGTTATAATTGTAATATAGGATATTATTGGAATAGTACATCAGCTAGTTGTGTACAAAATTGTATAGATAATGATAGTGATGGTTATGGAATATATAATGCAACACATTGTTCAGCCGGTGATGATTGTGATGATAATGATAAGTTTTCGTATCCAGGAGGAATAGAAACATGTGATAATAAAGATAATAATTGTAATGGAACAGTGGATGAAGGTTGTGATGATGATAATGATGGTTATTGTGATAGTACGATGAAATTTTATAATTATCCAGTGTTAGCTTGTTTAAGTACGTATGTTTCAGATGGACAGTTTGGCAATGATTGTAATGATACAGTGAATACTATTTATTTTGATGCAAGTGAAGTTTGTGATGGAATTGATAATAATTGTGATGGAACAATAGATGAAGGATGTACTTGTGTAAATGGTGATACACAAATATGTGGATTAAATATTGGAGAATGTAAAATAGGAACATCAACTTGTTCAGGAGGAACATGGAGTTCATGTATTGGTCAGATTATACCAATAATGGAGGTGTGTGATGGATTAGATAATAATTGTGATGGAGTAATTGATGAAAATTGCGATAGCGATAATGATAACTATTGTGATTGTGGTAAAACTTATACTTATGGTTCAGATTTAACAGCAATTTGTTCTGGAACAAATACAACAGATGCTAATTCAATAGCTAATACTTGTGATTGTGATGACAATTTAAATTCAATCTATCCCACTACAATTGAAGTTTGCAATGGAATGGATGATAATTGTGATGGCACAATAGATGAAGGATGCCCGTGTATAAATGGAGTAAATCAGTCATGTGGAAGTAATATAGGAGAATGTCAACAAGGAACGCAACTATGTACAGCTGGAGCATGGGGAGCTTGTGTTGGTGGAATAATTTCAGTATTAGAAATTTGTGATGGAAAAGATAATGATTGTGATGGAAGTATTGATGAAGATTTATCAGCTCCATTAAATATTAATCAACAAGGAGTATGTGCTGGTTCATTTAAAGTTTGTGGTGGTATAGTAGGTTGGCAAAATGATTACTCAAGTGTTGTAAGTTATGAAAATCCTGAAACTTCTTGTGGTGATGGTGTTGATAATGATTGTAATGGCAGTGATTTAGTTTGTTCAGCGACTTGTCCGGATGGGATATGTGAC
Organism: Candidatus Parcubacteria bacterium; assembly: GCA_023142215.1. Lineage (GTDB taxonomy): Bacteria > Patescibacteriota > Patescibacteriia > Patescibacteriales > UBA12075 > JAGLJW01. The sequence goes on along the minus strand of JAGLJW010000040.1, from coordinate 10,176 downwards.
GTAGCTGGTGGTGAATGTTCAACTTGTGCTACTGATTGCGTTTGCATAAACACTGGCGATACTGGTTGTGATATGACAGGCAAAAGTTTCTGTTGTGGTAATATTACAGGCAACAGCATAACTGATGTTACCGCCAGCGAGGTTTGCGATATAGCTGACGGCGCGCTTGCCAACATGGATTTAAACGGTGAAACTTGCAACTCAATAGGATACGTTGGAGGAGGAACATTAAGCTGTCGCTGGGATTGCAAGAATTATGATCCGTCAAGTTGCGTCGGAGCGCCAGGCACCTGCGGAAATAATGTCTGCGATGTTGGGGAAACATCAGTAAATTGTCCTACGGAGTGCGCAGTAAGTTGCGTTGATAATGACGGTGACGGTTATGGCGTTTGTCCAAATTGCGATATAGTTAATGGTTGCACTAATAATGGTAATGATTGCGATGATAGAATTATGGGATCAGATATGCTTCCCGGGATTGGTAGTTTTGATGATGATATGATGAATGGGGTTGATGATTTTGGCGAGGTAGGTTTCCCTTTTTCTGATGATGGTCGGAATATTAATCCAGGAGTTATCGACATATGTGGCAACGGGGTAGATGAAGATTGTAATGGAAGTGATTTGGCTTGTGGCTGTATTGAGGATTGGACTTGCGCTCCTTGGTTAGCTTGCACCAGCGGAATTCAAACTACAACATGCACAGATAATAATAGCTGCGGAACAACTAACAATAAGCCAGACGAAATGCAAAGCTGTTTAAGTTTGGCAATAGTTGATCCAAATGATGGTTTTAAAGTTGCGCAGGATGGCTTTAATTTTAACATGCAAGCAATCGCGTTAGGCGGCACAGAACCGTATGTTTATGAATGGAAAGACGAAGGAACAGTTTTTGGCGATGATCAGCTATGTCAAAATTTAGATCCATCTACGATGAACATTGGCAATCATACTATTTTAGTTCAAGTAACTGACGCTAATTCCAGCATAGCCAATGACAGCATAATTATTGAAATTTTGCCAGCAGGAATTTTAACAGCCAGTATTCAAATGTGGCAAACCGAATTTGCCAAAGATTCAATGGGCGCGATGTTTGGAGTTGACGCACAAGGAGGAACAGCGCCTTATACTTTTCAATGGGAATCAGACAAACTAGTGCTTCCATTTTCAACAGAACAATGGCCAATGATTGATGTTTCCGCATGGGCATTAGGAACGCATACTATTACGATAACAGCAACTGACAGTGTTGGTGCTACAGCAAGTGATACAATTGATATTGAGATTGTTGAGATAAGCTTGGATATTTGGCCGCAAGAAGGAGAAAGCTTTATTTTTGGAGAGAATGTTAATTTTAACGCAATGGTTCAGAGCGGAACAATGCCTTATGTGTTTCAATGGATGTCAGATAAAGACGGAGATATTACTCCAGCGACAGAACCAAAAGATTGGTTTCAAAAAAACGATTTATCAGAAGGACTGCATACGATCACTTTAACAGTCACTGATAGTTCAGTTACTCCCATAACTGTGAGTAAACAGGTTCATATTACTATTAACTCAGTGCCAATTTTAACTGCCGTCATTGACTCTCCAATTAATAATTCAACTCATATTCAAGGAGATGATATTTCATTTCAAGCAAGTGTTGACGGAGGAATTTGGTCTTATACATATATTTGGAATTCAAGCATAGATGGTGAATTAAGAAATGGACAAGTAATAACAGATAAAGATTTTATAATAAATAATTTATCAGTCGGAAACCATACTATTACTTTCACAGTAAAAGACGGTTCAGGACAAACAGCAACAGAAATGATGAATTTAACAATTGCAAGTTCAAATCCAATAATTGCAAATATCGCTTTGCCAAACACTGGAGACAATTTTTACGAAGGAGATAGTGTTATTTGTTTTACTTCTAATGTTTCAGGAGGAGTTAATCCTTACGCTTATCAGTGGAATTCAAACATTGACAACAATAATATTTCGGATAAAGATGAATTTTGTACAACAAATCTCTCACAAGGAAATCATACTATTACTTTAATTATTACTGATCAAAATGGCAACACTCAGTCAGATGCAATAAACATAATTGTCAATCCAGAACCAAATTTTACAAATACGAAGGATATGTCAAAATATTCCGCAAAAGAAGCTTTCCTAATTTCACACAAGAATTGGCAAGATGTCTTATCTTTAACACCGATAGCTGTTTGGCAGGGGAACAAATATCCGATGCTGGTTTATCACGAGGAAAGTAGTAATAGTTTGGATTTAAATAATGTTAAATTGGATACAGGAAGCACGGTTAGGGTTTTGCCTTATACAGATATAAATATCAATCAGATAGGTGGACAAAAATATATTTGGTCTAATAAGAAATGTGATGGTGGCATTAATGGGATTTTGATTATAGATAAGTATTTTACTCCAACGAATATTAATGTTGGAGGTTCAACTGTTTTAAATGTAAAAATAAAAAATTGCAGTAACACTGAAACTAAAAATTTTACCAATATAAAATTAGAAGATTATGCCTATAAAGAAGGGATGGCAGTGGCAAATGCTTTTCAATTTTTTGGTACAACTTTAGCTCCTAGGGAAGAAAAAATTGTAACTTTTAATTTTAGTTTTAATAATCCTGTATCAACATTTGATACTGATTCAGCAATTCATTTTTTACAGCTTTATAATCCGAGTAATTTAACCACAATAGGAACAACACTGTCAGGGGTGAATAATTTATTAGTAGCTGCACCGCAGACGGGTGCTGGACTTGCTGGAAAAGTTTCAAATATAAATTCATCAGATTATTCTTCTTATTGGAGTAATATTAATAGCATTGTAGCAGTGGACTATAACAATTATCACGCTAGCCATAATGCGGCAGTTTTTGCTTCGTATAAAAATGCACCAATTATTTTTGTAAATAGTGCTAATTTAGTGTCATATCAATCTTTGATTAAAGGTAAAATTGTTTATACGGTTGGCGATTTAGATGTGACTACGCAAAATTATATTGATAATAACGCTGGAACAAAAATTAATTATAGTTTAGAAGAGTTGCAACGATGGTATGTTCAAAAAACTAATACGGATAAAGTAATTTTAATAAATATTGATGATTTGAATAATAGTTATCAAGATTTTGATGCCTATGGCGCTTATGATACCGACAAATCAAGCAATATCTACAATTTGTTTCAAAGAATTTCCTTATCTTCATCTTTGTTAGCGGCTGCAAAAAATGAGCTTATTATTCCAGCCACTTTTGCAGATATTCCTACCGGATCTTCTCCTTTTTTAGGAACTGAAATAGAAAAATTGTTTCCATTTCCGCTGAATGATAAAATATTAACTATTATTGGAACGCGCGATATGATTTATTCAGGATTTTTTGAGCAATTTAGAGGTCGATCGGAGAGAAGTGATAATCATATTAGTGCTATTGGCAGGATAACAGGAGTAACAAGCGCTGATTCATTTTCTTATGTGAATAGATCTATATTTTTTCAAGAACTATTTAATAATAAATACCCTGGCGTTATGCATAAGGAATTGGCATTTACCTCAAACACTGAAGCAAGCGGTGAAAGTGAAATTTTAAGAAATTCTATTAATGAACAAGAATATATTGATTATTGGAGTTTTTTATATCATAGGAATAATTTAAATGCAAGTCATTTTGAACAAAGACAGTTTGTTAGATTTATTGCCCATGGTAGTGAATCAGGACCTGCTCATATTTGGAGAGGAAATTTGCCTTATTTGGATTTATCTCTTGGTATAGCAGGTTCTTGTTCAACAGGAGGATTTAATGGCTCTGGTTCTTTTGGCAATACTTGGTTAAGAAAAGGAGGGATTTCATATTATGGAGCTGTAGTTCCTATTCGTGGTGATGAGGCTTTGCCTGCCTATTATCACTCTTTTGATATACTAAGAGATAATCCAAATATATCCTTAGGAGCAATGTTTAATCAATTAGTGTTGAGCAGTTTTATATCATTTGGCGATCCTACTTTAAATTTAATTTATCGCGGTGGCACTAATGAATTGCCTAGTTCTATGTGTCATGGTAATAAAGTAGGCGATTTTGGCGGAGTGCAGACAATATATATAAATAGCGGAGAATCTGTTTGGCTAATAGGCAATAGCGGTGATGAAGATGGAACTGTTGTGAATAATGAATGGGATTTTGACGGAGATGGGATTTATGATTTAAGTAGTTTATCAGATTCTGAACAAGTTACTCACACTTATAGTACAGCTGGATCATATAAGGCAAAATTTAGAGCAACTGATGACAAAGGAGCAATATCTACAACTTTTATATGGGTAATTGTAAATTAATAATTTTATATAAACTTTATGCCAAACAAAAAAATATTTATCATTTTATCAATTTTATTAATAGTAGTTTCAGTAACTTTTATTGCTGTTGATTTTATGAACAAAGAAAAAACAGAAAAAACATCAACAGCAGAAACGCCAATTCAAAAATTAGAAGAAAAAGAAATAAAACCGCAAGAAATATTCTCAATCAAAGAAGTGATTTTATCAACAGACAAGCAAACGTATAACCCAAATGAAGAAATAAAAATAACAGCAATTATTAAAAATCCATTTCCAGAAGCAAAAAAATGGCAAGTCGTTTATTATTTTATGTCAGAAGATGAAAAAAGTTTTTCAGCTTTAGGACAAGTTAAAGAATTAGAAATGAAGCCAGGACAGACAGAAAAAGTAGAGTTTTCGAGCAAGGTTGAACAAAATTTGTCGCCGGGAGATTATAAGATAAAATTAAAAGTAATAGAACAAGATCAAGAGATTTGCATAAAAACAAAAATGATTAAAATTCAAGGAACAGATAAAATATTAAGCGCTGAAATTCAAACTTGCGAAGATATAAATTGCCAAACAGAAAAATCAGTATTTTTGCAAAATGAAACAATTTATCTTAAAGTTAATTCGGAGGTTTCTGATTTAGATATAAATGGAACGATAAAGTATCCAAATCAAAATGAAATACAGAATTTAAATTTTGAAAATAATATTGCACAAATTAGTGCAAATCAAATTGGATCTTATAAAATAGTTGTAAATATCAAAAAAGATGCTTATCAAAGTTTAATTAGACAAAAAGATTTTGCAGTAATTAAAGAAATACCTGAAATAAAATAATTTTATTGAATTAAAATCAAAAAGTAAATAGAAAAAAATAATTATAATGATTAATATTAAAAAAACTAAACCATTAATTTTAATAATTTTAGATGGTTGGGGTGTTGCAAAAGCTGGTAGAGCTAATGCTATAACACAAGCAAACACTCCTGTGATAGATGGACTGTTAAAAAAGTATCCCAATATTAAGCTTCATGCACATGGTAAATATGTTGGTTTACCAAAAGGTCAAGTTGGAAATTCTGAAGCTGGGCATATGAATATTGGAGCAGGAAGAATAATTGAGCAAGATTCTGTTAAAATTAGCAAAAGTATTCAAGATAAAACTTTTTTTAAAAACCCTGCTTTCACGGGAGCTGTTCGGCATGTAAAAAAAATGAATTCATCACTTCATTTAATGGGTTTACTTTCTAATGGTCAAAGTCCGCATAGTGACCCTAATCATTTACTTGCTTTGCTCAAGCTTTGCAGAAAAGAAAAAGTAAAAAGAATTTTTTTGCATCTTTTTACTGATGGTAGAGATTCGCCAAAATATAGTTCATTAAAATTAATTGATGATTTAGAAAAAAGGCTTTATGGTAACGAAAAAATTGCTTCGGTTATGGGGAGATTTTATCCGATGGATAGAAAAAAAGAATGGAAACGAACCTATTTAGCTTTTAATGTTTTTATTAAAGGAAAAGGAAGAAAAGCAATAAGTGCTAAAGATGCAGTAATGGAATCATACAATAAAGGAGAAAGTGATGAATATGTTGAACCTTATATTATTGATAAAGAAGGTATAATTAAAGATAGGGACAGTGTTATTTTTTTTAATTTACGAAGTGATAGAACGCGTCAGCTTGCCAAAGTTTTTGTTCAGGATGATTTTAATAAAAAAAACAGAGGAGCTTTTAGGCGTGGAAAAAAGTTAAAACATGTTTATTTTGTTGGGATGACAGATTTTGGTCCAGATTTGAATGATATTATTACTGCTTATCCAAGTATTGATTTAGAAGGAACTTTACCAATGGCCTTGTCTGATTTAAAACAATGTTATATTGCAGAAACGGAAAAATATGCTCATATAACATACTTTTTCAATGGCGGTTATTCAGGGAAAGTAGCAGGTGAAGATCAAATTTTGATTAATTCGCCAAAAGTAAAATCATATGATAAGGTTCCTGGAATGAGTTCTGAAAAATTAACTAACAAAGTAATTAAAAATTTGAAAGAAAAAAAATATGATTTTACATTGTTAAATCTTGCTGCTCCTGATATGATTGGTCATACAGGAGATTTAGAAGCTGGTATTGAATGTTGTGAGATTGTGGATAAATGTGTTGGAAAAATAGTTGAGAAATATTTAGGAGTTGATGGAACGATTGTTATTACTGCCGATCATGGAAATATTGAACAAATGATTAATTTAAAAACAGGTGAAATTTTTACTGAACATACAAGAAATAGAGTGCCATTTATTATTGTTCAAGATAATAAAAGTGTGTTATCATTAAAAAACAATGGAGTTTTATCAAATATTGCTCCAACGATTATTAAACTTTTAAATAAGACGCAACCAGCAGAGATGAAAAGTAGTAGTTTACTGTTGTAATTGTTAATGATGATTATTAAATCAATTGAATAAAATGAATAATAAACCAAAACCTGTAGTTTTAATAATTTTAGATGGATGGGGAATAAATCAGCCATATACAGGGAATGCAATTTCGCAAGCAAATACTCCAGTGATTGATCGTTTAATTGCAGAGTATCCGTCAATGACTTTACGTGCTTCAGGAGAAGCCGTTGGTTTGCCGTGGGGTGAAGCAGGAAATAGTGAGGTTGGTCATGTAAATATTGGTCTTGGTCGGATTGTTTATCAAGATTTGCCAAAAATTAATAAAGATATTTCTGATGGAAATTTTTATAAGAATAAAGTTTTAATTAATGCAATTAAACATGCCAAGAAAAATAAATCAAAATTACATTTAATGGGTGTAGTTTCTAATGGTTGTGTTCATGCTTCAGTAGATCATCTTTATGCTTTATTAGTATTAGCGCATGAATACAACTTTGAAGACGTTTATATTCATGCAATTCTTGATGGTCGTGATGTATCATATAATAGTGGAATTAATTTTATTAAAGGAGTAGAACGTAGTATTTCAGAATATGGAATAGGCAATATTGCTTCAATCTCTGGAAGATATTATGCAATGGATAGAAATAATAATTGGGATTTAATTGAGAAGGCCTATCTAGCTATTACGAATGGTGAAGGAAATACAAGCAAAGATCCTGTCAGTGCTTTACGTGAAAGTTATGATAATAAAATTTATGATGAAGAATTTATACCTACTGTGATAATGAAAGACGGGAAGCCGATGGCTAAAATTGAAAATAATGATGCTGTTATTTTTTATAATTTTAGACCAGATAGAGCACGAGAGATTACCAAAGCTTTTGTCTTACCTGATTTTGATAAATTTAAACGAAAGAAATTTTTGAAAAATTTGTATTTTGCATGTTTTTCTGAATATGAAAAAGGTTTACCTGTTGAGGTTGTTTTTAAGGATTCTGAAATTAAAAGCTCTTTGGGTGAAATAGTTTCTAAAGCTGGATTGAAGCAATTACGTATTTCAGAAACTGAAAAATATGCGCATGTTACTTATTTCTTCAATGGTGGAAATGAAGATAAGGAACTAGGAGAAGAACATATATTAGTACCATCACCATCTGTTGCTAGTTATGATTTAAGACCAAGAATGTCGGCTTCTATTGTGACTGATAAATTGGTTGAAGCAATTAATGATGACTTATATGATTTAATAATTGTAAATTTTCCAAATGCAGACATGGTTGGTCATACTGGAAATATTAAAGCGGCCGTTGAAGGTATTGAATTTTTAGATGAATGTGTTGATAGAGTAATAAAAAATATCTTAGCAAAAAATGGAGTAGCAATGATTACAGCAGATCATGGTAATGCTGATGTGATGTTTGATATGCAAACAGGTCAAATTAACAAGGAACACACATCAAATCCTGTACCATTTATTATAGTTGGGAAAGAATACATTGGAAGAAATTTCGGTTGGCAAAATGTAGTCGGAAATGATTTAAGTCTTGTGCAACCGCAAGGAGTATTATCGGATATCGCACCAACCATTTTAAAAATAATGAATATTGAAAAACCTACGGAAATGACTGGTGTTAGCCTATTGTAGTCAATATATTAATAAATTTATAAGTATGATTAAAAAAAACTTTAATTATAAAAATGTTTTGTTTAAAGAAAAAGGATTTACATTAATTGAATTATTAGTCTTTATTGCTATTATATTAATTTTAGCTTTAGTTATTTTGATGGCCTTGAATCCAGTTGCAAGATCTGAGGAATCTAGAAATTCTCAAAGATGGCTTAATGTGAATAGAATTATCAATGCTATTAAATTAAATCAAGTTGATAATGCAGGATCTTATTTATCCAATATTAATGATTTGTCTTATAACTCACCACATTTAATTGGAGTTGCTAAAAGTTGTAATATTACATGTATGGGTGGTTCTGTGGTTCTTGAATCTGATTGTGTTGATTTATCTGATTTAGTTGATCATGGTTATATTTTAAATATTCCATTTGATCCAAGCATAAAAGAATTAGGTTGTACTGGATATTATTTAGTTAAACATAAAGGAGGTGCAATTACAGTGGGGGCATGTGGTGTAGAAAAAGGTTTAAATGATATAATTCCTGAGATGAAAATAACAAGATAAGTTTGAAATCTGGGTAATATTATAATTGATTATGATAACAATAAAAAATGAAAATGACATAAAGTTACTTCGTAAAGGTGGTAAAATTCTTTCTAGTGTTTTGCGAGAAGTTTCAGGTTTAGTTGAGCCAGGGGTTGATACAATGCAGCTTGAAAATCTGGCTTGTGAGCTTATCAAAAAAGCAGGTGGTAGGCCAGCTTTTAAGTATTACAAAACACACAAAAAAGCAAAACCATTTCCGACAGCACTTTGCACTTCTATTAACAATGAAATAGTTCATGCTCCAGCAATTCCAGCTAGAGAATTAAAAAATGGAGATATTGTTGGTATAGATGTTGGAATGGAATGGCCTGCAAAAAATGGTAGATATACTGACATGTCAGTTACGGTTATAGTTGGTAAGGTAGATGAAAATATTCAAAAACTACTAAAAGTAACAAAAGAATCTTTAAAACGTGCAATCGCACAAGTAAAACAAGGAAATACTTTGAATGATATTGGTAAGGCGGTAGAGAATTATGTAAAACCAAATGGTTACGGAATAGTGCGAGATTTAGTTGGACATGGCGTTGGATATGCTGTCCATGAAGATCCACAAGTTCCAAATTTTGATATTAGTAATGGTGAAATGGAAAATTTTACATTAAAATCAGGAATGGTTATAGCTATTGAACCCATGGTAAATATGGGCGGATGGCAGATTGAAGTATTAGACGATGGGTTTACAATTGTTACAGCGGATGGAAGTTTAAGTGCTCATTTTGAACATACAATTTTAGTTACAGAAAATGGATGTGAAGTAATTACGAAGTAGTTTATTTTTTATGAAAATTTTTTTAGGAATTGATTGGGGCGAAAAAAGAATAGGTTTGGCGATTGGTAATGACGAAATAAAAATTGCTAATTCTTTTGGTGTGGTTAAAAACTTAGATGATGTATTAGAAGTCATAAAAAAAGAAATGATTGATGAAATTGTAATCGGAATACCATATTCAATTTCTGATTTTAAATTTCCAGTTCCTGAGCAATTTTTAAATTTTTTGAATAATTTTAAAGAAAAAATAAATATTCCAATGCATGAAATTGACGAACGACTTTCTTCAAAAGCAGCTGATGCTAGAGTTGGTGATAAAAAAACAAAAGTTAGCAGAGATGAAATAGCTGCCATGATTATATTACAAGATTATTTTGATACCTGTGAAAAATGAAACATATACAACAAAATCAATA
>JAGLJW010000004.1 GCA_023142215.1 Candidatus Parcubacteria bacterium | reverse complement strand
TGCCAAAACTGTAGTTTGGCGACAGGTCATTAAAAATATAAAAGGAGGAAAATTATGCGAGATCCAATTATAAAATCTTTACTTGATTTAGATTTCTATAAATTGACAATGGCACAAGTTGCTTTTAAGCATTTTGCAAAAATGCCTGTGACTTTTGGTTTTAAAAACAGAACTACTTCTGTTAAAATTGCAAATTTTGTAGAGTTGAATGATTTAATTTTTGAACTTGAGCAAGTTAAAACCTTAAGATTCAAAGAAGATGAATTAAATTATTTACGCTCTTGCAAAATATTTTCTGAAAAATTTTTAGAATTTCTTCAGGATTTACAATTACCAGATTTCAGAATATGCAACAAAGAGGGTCAATTTGAAATTGAATTTGAAGGAAATTGGCCAGAAGTTACATTTTGGGAAACAATTTGCTTATCTATTTTAAATGAACTTTATTATAGATTTGTTTTGAGCAAAATGACAAACAGAGAGCAAATTGCATTGAAGCAGGAAGGTAAAATTCGTTTGGAAAATAAAATTTTGGAATTGAAAAAACATTCTGAAATTAAATTTTCTGAATTTGGAACCAGAAGAAGATTTAGTTGTGAATGGCAAGAAGAAGTTGTAAAAATTTTAGCTCAAAAAGTGCCTAATCAATTTCTTGGTACTTCTAATGTTTATTTAGCAATGAAATTAGGACTTCGTCCAATTGGTACCTTCGCTCATGAAATGTATATGATTATGTCTGGAATTTTCAGAAATGAAAAAGATGGTATTTTGAGATCTCACAATAAAGTATTGGAATATTGGTGGGAAGAATATGGTCAAGATTTATCCATTGCTTTGACTGATACTTACGGAACAGATTTTTTCTTTTCTGATATAACGGTAAGTCAAGCCGAAGCATGGAGAGGTTTAAGACATGATAGCGGTGATCCAATTGAGTTTGGTGAAAAAGCTATTAAGTTTTATGACAATCTTGATATTAATCCAGAAGATAAAACTATTGTGTTTAGTGATGGTTTAAATTTAGAAACCATTATTAAAATCACACAACATTTTCATGGGAGAATAAATTGTGTTTTCGGCTGGGGGACTAATTTAACCAATGATTTTGGTTTAAAGACTTTGTCTATGGTGATCAAAGCAATACGTGCTAATAATTATGGCACCGTTAAGTTAAGTGATAATCTAGTCAAAGCAATGGGTTCCGAAGAAGATATTCAATTGTTTAAAAAAATTTTTAAACATAATGTGAATTATCACGAAACTTGTGTTTATTAACATTATGTAAAGGAGAATAAGGAAAAGAAGATGATCTTTTAAAGTTTTGTTTTGCAAAAGGTTTGCTTAAGTAAAAAATTTGTCAATAATAAAACAAAGCCGTGATTTATAAAACATCACGGCTTTTTTATTTTTAACTCCAGTTACATTACTTCCAAGATTTCTTTTTTTTCTTTTTTGAATTTTGGAATTACTATTTTAAAAAAACAGAAAGAAACAGTACACATTATTGACATTAATGCTATATTTTCTATAACAGCTAGGTTATTGTAGCTATTGTTCTTCATTAAACAAGCTATTACCGAACTGATAGTACCAGTTGAAGTACAAGTACATACGAAAGTTATAAAAAAAGCATCCGCGTCAAACCTATTATGACTTGCATGATATATCGATATTAGACATAGAAACATAGCAAAGAATAATCCAAATCCTAAATTTGTAAAAGCAGTCAATATTATACTTGATATCAAACACAAATAAAAAATTATAAGTTTATAACTTTTAATTTTGTTTATTGTATTTAATAGAGTAATCAAGAGAATTATTGTCATGGGCAATGTCCTATAAAGAAGTTCTATTTCAACATTTCTTTTTATTTCTTTTTTTGAAATAGCTTTAATTTTACTGATTTTTCCATTTTCAATGAAATATTTACTGCCAGATGTTTCAGTTTCAGTTTTGATTGGAAAGTTCCAATAAAGTATTTTTGTTACAACAGACAATTCAGTATCATCGTATTCAATGTGACTGTCTAATGCACCACTAGCTAGATTTAATGCAGTTGCTTTACTGAGCTCACCTGATTTCACATTTCCAGAAAAAAGTCCTTCATAACGTTTTTTCTCGGTTTGTTCATAAGTCACCAAATCTTTTCCTTCTATATGAACGGTTGGAAAAATGTATCCAAAAGAAATTCCACAATTCAATAAAACTCCAATAACAATTAAAAATCCAATTAATTTTTTCATTACTTATCTCCTTTCTTGTTTTTTATGTTAATTGTAAGGTGCGCTTGATTAACAAAAATCATAGTTTATCTTAGCAAAATAGAAAAATTTGTCAAGTTGAAATTTTTAATTTTTTAGCACTCTTGACACTAGAGTGCTAAAGGTGTTACAATGTACTTAGTTGCTTAAATACTATATTATGGATGATAGAAAAAAGCTAATATTAAATACAATTATTAAAGAATATGTTTCCACAGGTTCTCCTGTGGGTTCCTCTATTTTAGTAAAAAAGTATAAATTAGATATTTCATCAGCCACTGTTCGTGGTGTAATGTCTGAACTTGAGGAAGAAGCTTATATTGGTCAACCGCATATTTCAGCTGGGAGAGTTCCAACGGAAAAAGCTTATAGATATTACATTGATAAAATAAATTTAGACAAAAAACCGAAAGGGCAGGAAATTGATTTATTTGATAAGTTTTTAGAAGTTGATAATTTTAATCATAAAAAAGTGGCTAAATTACTTTCAGAATATTCTGGAAATGCAGTATTTTGGGCGATACACAAAAATAATTTATTTTATACTGGAATAACAAATTTATTTCAACAACCAGAATTTGCACAAATTGATATGATATATACTGTTTCAGGTGTAGTTGATAGATTTGATGAAATTATTGATGACATTTTTGAACCTTTGAATTATGGTCAAAATATTTTTCTTGGTTCAGATAATCCTTTTGGTGTATTTTGTTCTACGATAATTTCAAAGTATAAAAAAAATAATCAAACGGGTTTATTTGGAATATTAGGTCCAATGAGAATGAATTATGAAAAGAATTTAATATTAATTAAATATATTAATGATAAAATATTATTATGACTAAAAAAAATATAGATGATAATAAAAAGCCTGTAAAAGAAAGTAAAAAAAAGATTAATGAATTAGAAGAGTTAAAAAATGAAAAAAAAGAGCTTGAAGAAAAATATAAAAGAGCTTTTGCTGATTATCAGAATTTAGTTAAAAGATCAGCTGACGAAAAACAACAATTTGCAAAATTTGCTAATGAAATGTTATTGGCTGAAATTATTCCAGTTTATGATAATTTAAAAACCTCACTTGAATTTAGTGATGAAAAAAATCATGATGCATGGCTTGAGGGAGTAAAATATGTTAAAAAACAATTCCAGGATGTTCTTACGAATGGAGGTGTTGAAGAAATAAAAACAAAAGGTGAAAAATTTAATCCAGAAATCATGGAAGCGATTGAAGGAAAAGGAGATAAGGTGAAACGTGAATTAAAACCTGGCTATAAATTGAATGGAAAATTAATAATATCTGCCAAGGTTGAGATTGAATAAATTTTATTTATTAATTTTAAATTGTTAGGTGAAATTAATTAACCAACTAGCAACTAAAAACTAAAAAAATATGGCTTTAATAAAATGGACACCATTTCTTGAGCCTTTTGAAGAAATGGATAACTTTTTTTCAAACTTTCCTGCAAAAATTTCCGGTGAAAAATCAGGTTTTTTTCCGGCAGTTGATATGTATGAAAAAGATAATAATTTAATAGTTGAAACGGAACTTATAGGAATTGAACCAGAAAAAGTTAATATTTCTATTGAAAACAATATTTTATCTATTAAAGGTGAAAGTGAAAAAAAGACCGAAGTTGATGATAAAAATTATTATAGAAAAGAAATAAAACGAGGAAGTTTTTTTAGAAATATCCAACTTCCAACCATGGTTGATGGTGATAGTGCTGAGGCAATCACTGAAGGTGGTGTTTTAAAAATTACAATTCCAAAAAAATCAGAAAATAAAATTAAAACTATAAAGATTAAGAATAAAAAATAAATAATTTAGTTTATAGTTTATTATCTTTTAATTTTTTTAAGATTATAAATTAAAAACTAGGAGTTAGAGTATGGCTATTGAAGATGTGCAGGTAACTGTAAAGAAAAAAAGAGGCAGACCACAAAAAAAGAAAATAATTACTATCGCTGAAAGAAAACCAACTGAAAAAAAAGAAAGCAAAAAATCAGTATCAAAAGTCGGTGGTAAAAAGAAAAAAGGAGGAAGTTTTTTCCATCATTTAATTGTGATGATTATAACAGCTTCAATTGTTGGTGGAGCAATTTATTTTTGGCAAAAAAGCACAGGCGAAGACGGAGTTAACAAAGTTAGAAAAGAAGCACGTAGCGCCAGATTTGAGTTAGAAAATAAAATAAAAAGAATTACAGATAAAATGAAAGGGATTGAATATGAAAATACAGAATTAAAAACTGTGAATGAAAAATTAAAAGACAAGGCTAGTTTACTTGATGAAGCTAAAAGGGATTTTAAAGAAACTGAAATTGGTTTTAATATAGATTATCCAGCTATTTTTGGAAATATAGATTTCAAAATAACTGAAAGTGAAACTGGAAAAATTTACAGAGGTGAATTTATTAAAAATAAAAATATTATTTTTGGAGGTTCTTCACAATTTAATATTAGTACTTCTACGAGTATAAATACTGTTTTAAATACTAATGGTTTTGTAGAGAAAAAAGATAAATTTTATTTTATTTCTGAATCTGAAGAACTTGAAGATACTTATTTATTTAATCCTTTTGAAATTATGGATATAGATGGTATGAAGATTCTTTTTATCACTAAACATAGCTTTGATTTAGAAGATGAGGAAGTTGAAGAGTTTGAAAGCGACGAAGAAAAAGCAACTACAAGTCAAGAAGTATTAGAGAAAGAAAAAAAGAATAATAATATATTTTTGGATTTAGAGGGAGAAAAATCTGTTGCAGCTATTATTAATCTAAATAATGAAACATTTAAAGGTGTTACAATTTTAAATAAAAATACTGATGAATTATCTTTTAAAGATTTTAAAAGAATTTTACAATCAGTAGAAGTTAAATAATTAAAAAAATATATGGGAAAAATTTTAGGTATTGATCTTGGAACCACAAATTGTGCCATGGCAATCATGGAAGGTGGTCAACCAAAGATATTAGAAAACGCTGAAGGAAATAGAACAACTCCTTCAATCGTTGCTATTTCAAAAAATGGCGAAAGATTAGTTGGTCAAACTGCCAAAAGGCAAGCGGTAACTAATCCTGAAAATACTGTTTTTGCAGTAAAAAGATTGATTGGAAGAAAATTTCAATCTGAAGAGGTTAAACAAGATATGAGTACGGTTCCATTTAAAATTGTGGAAGCAGGAAATGGTGTAAAAGTAAAAATGGGAGATAAAGATTATTCTCCAGAGGAAGTATCAGCAATGATTTTATCAAAGCTTAAAGCTGATGCGGAAGCTAAGACAGGTGAAAAAATTACCGAAGCAGTAATTACTGTGCCCGCTTATTTTGATGATGCTCAAAGACAAGCCACAAAAGATGCTGGGAAGATTGCTGGACTTGAAGTAAAAAGAATTATTAACGAACCAACATCAGCTGCTTTAGCTTATGGATTTGATAAAAAGAAAGGACAACAAATCGTAGTTTATGATTTAGGTGGAGGAACTTTTGACGTTTCAGTTCTTGATGTAGCGGAAGATACTGTTGAAGTAAAAGCAACTAATGGTGATACACATTTGGGTGGTGAAGATTTTGATCAAGTCCTTATTAAGTGGATTATTGATGAGTTTAAAAAAGATAATGGTATTGATTTGTCAAAGGATACTTTGGCTTTACAAAGAATTAAAGAATCAGCCGAAAAAGCAAAAATTGAATTATCAACTGCTCAAGAAACAGAAATTAATCAACCATTTATTACTACTGATGAAAATGGTCCAAAGCATTTAGTAATGAAGATTACTAGAGCAAAATTAGAAGAGTTAGTTGTAGATTTGGTAGAAAAAACTCTTGAACCATGTAAGAATGCTTTGAAAGATGCTGGTTTAAAAGTTAGTGAAATTGAAGAAATTATTTTAGTTGGTGGTATGACAAGAATGCCACTTGTACAAGCTAAAGTGAAAGAATTTTTTAGTAAAGATCCAAATTTAGGAGTAAATCCTGATGAGGTTGTAGCAATGGGTGCTGCTGTTCAAGCTGGTGTATTGCAAGGTGATGTTAAAGATGTTTTGCTTCTTGATGTTACTCCATTAACTTTAGGGATTGAAACAATGGGTAGTGTTGCTACTCCTTTGATTGATAGAAATACAACAATTCCAACTTCAAAATCTCAAATTTTTTCAACTGCTGCAGATAGTCAAGCTAGCGTAGAAATCCATGTTGTTCAAGGTGAACGTTCAATGGCAAGCGATAACAAGACTCTTGGAAGATTTATGTTGGATGGTATTCCACCAGCCCCAAGAGGCGTACCACAAATTGAAGTATCTTTTGATATTGATGCTAATGGTATTTTAAATGTAAAAGCAACAGACAAAGGAACTGGTAAAGAACAAAAAATTTCAATTACTGGTTCAGGTGGTCTTTCTGATGCAGAAGTTGAGAAAATGAAAAAAGATGCTGAAGTACACGCTGAAGATGATAAGAAAAAGAAAGAAAATATGGAAACAAAAAATCATGCAGATGCTGTAGTTTTTCAAACAGAAAAACTTATTAAAGAATCTGGTGATAAAATGAAAGAGGATGATAAAAAAGACTTAGAAACAAAGCTTGAAGATTTGAAAAAAATAAAGGACAGTGAAAATTTTGAAGAAATGAAGAAAAAAATGGAAGCTTTGAATGAGATTGCTCAAAAAATTGGTGCTGCAATGTATCAAGACCAAGCTACACAAACAGGAGCAGATAAAGCAAGTCAAGATGGAGCAAAAGAAAATAAAAACGGAACTGTTGAGGGTGAATTTGAAGATAATAAGAAGGAAAAAAAGAAAGACGACAAAAAGGAAGAAGATAAAAAATAATTAAAATAAATTGCTCACTAACCACTAAAGAATCATGTCATTCTGAGCTTGCTGAAGAATCCCGTTAATCAAGAGAAGTTGCTTATTTTACGAGATCCTTCGGCTATCGCTCAGGATGACACTTTGTGGTTAGTGAGTAATAACATCTTTTAATATGACAAAAAACAATCAAAAACCACAACCGAATCAACAACAAATTAAAATAGCAGATAATATTCCTGGTAGCGAATATGCAAATGCTTTACAAGTTGGACACAACACTGATGAAATTCAATTAACTTTTTTAAATTTAATGAATCAATCAGGAAGAGTTTCTGGAAAAATTATTACAACTCCAGGAAACTTTAAAAGAATGATTGCTGCCATGCAGGAGAATATTAAAAAGTATGAAGAAAAATTTGGAGAAATAAAAGAATCTCCTGATGTTAATAAAGAAATAGGCTTCAAAGGATAATCCATAATGCGAATGCTGCGAATTAGTATGCGAATTCCGCGAATTAATCAAATGCAAATATTCGTATAATTAATAACTCACCTTACGCAC